>CAYOZF010000001.1:0-5902 GCA_964408385.1 uncultured Candidatus Saccharibacteria bacterium
AGGACCAAAGTAAGATGTTTCATTTCCAGGTGAACCAACGCCTGAAGAAGCTAATTTGGTGTCAGAAGCAGAGTTAAGAATAATCTGAAGACACTTTACATCGTCTCCAGTGCTCCCTACAGAAAGGTTTCGGTCAAAAGAAGTGATTGTGCATCCACTAACACCAGGCGTACCTCCACTACCGCCTGTTGACTCTCCTCTAAGAGCAGATTCTACATTAGCAATAGTGGCGCTGTCTGCTCCGAAAGACTCCAAAAGACCCAGAATTGAGTCAATCTGGCTTTCTGTCAAAGCAGCAGCTGCAGCTGGAGAAGGGATAACAATCATTGCAGCAACGGCTAAACCAGTAATTGTAGCAATAATTTTTTTACTCATAATTAATTTTTTAATCTTTCATCTAAACAGCTAAATAATATTAGTTGAATAGATTTAATTAAAACCTTTTTAATCACGCCGTTAATCGACCCTTTCTATGTCTTGATCTTTTGAATATAAAAATTTTTTAGTCGGTTCAACCAACTACTCAAAAAATCAAGATTAACGACAATTTTTAATCTTATCTATTTTTAATACAAAATCAATATTTTTTCAAGAGCTTTTGAATATTCTCCTTCTTCATAGTCCTGCTTTATTCCTGATAAGCTTTCTTCCTGTTCTTCTGTTAAACTCCTGGTTTCCAGATCTTTAATCTCATTTTCTACTATCTGTTCTACTATCTGGGCTAAAACACTCCTTAATTCCTCATTCTCCCCTATCTCTATACCCAAAGATTTAATCTCTTCTTCTTTCTGTTCCAACTCTTTAATAACTCCGGCTATTTCTTTTATAGCTTCTGGATTATCTTCTTTTGCCAAGCTTTCAGCTGCTTTGGAAACTGTTTCCTGATATTCATTAATTGCTGGGGCTAATTTGTTTATTTCATTAGTTTCAGCTATTTTAGTTAAGTCATCCAACCTTCTATTGGCTAATTCCAGATTGTGCTTTGTCTGGTCTTTCTTAGGGATAAAAACTGACTGGCCCTGTTCAGTAATCCTTTTTAAGGTAAAAAGAGACTCGCCAGGCACTGAATTCTGGGCAAAACCAAATAATCCGATTAAAACCACTAAACAGGTTATAAAAGCAAAAGCAGGCTTGTGATTAAACACAAACCTTTCTCCTTTCTGGATTTCTTTAATAAAGGATAAGAAAGAGAATTCAGGTTTTTCCTCTCTGCCTAATATTTTCTCTTTAGCAAAAAAAACCCAGTTTGGATCGGGCTTTATTTTCTTAAGTTTTTGGATTTTAGAAATGAGTTGTTTTTCAGTCATAAAATATGCGGGTCTATGTTATTATGACGAATAAAACGCCTCTTTATTACACCCAGAAAGTTATAATCCGGGATTATAACTCAGGCTTTTTCTATCTTATTTCTTTAAGAACTGAATAGAAAAATTAAGATTTTTCTATTCTATTTTTAACAGCTTTTAAAGCCCGGTGAATCGTAACCCGAACAGCTCCCTGGCTCTTATTAAGTATTTTAGCTATTTCAGGTACTGTAAGGTCGTTTATATAGTGATAAACAATAATTTCCTGGTACTCTGGCTTAATTTCAGCTAAAACTGCCTGAATACTGGTTAAGTCTGAATCCTGCAAGGTCTTTTTCTCTAAATCCTGTTCAGGATCTATAATTGAGACAAATTCAGCTGATACTGTTTGTGTCCTACCTTTTTCCCTATAATGGTCAATAACTAAGTTGCGGGCTATTTGGTATAAAAAAGCCTGGGGATTATCAATCTTTTTATCTTTAAAACTCTGCCAAGCCTTTAAAAAGGTTTCTGAACACAAATCCTGGGCAATTTCCTGGGAACTTACCTTAAAAAATATAAATCTGTAGATTTTTTCTACATGATCATCATATATTTGGCTGAAAATCTGTTTTGAATTATCCATTTTAGATAGGACAAATGATATTAATGATAGGACAAATATTGTCCTAACTTAGTTTGTAAAAAGTATTATTCCTCTCCCCTATTCTTTGAACCAATCCTTGCTTTAATAAATATTCAAAATCCCTTCTTAGGGTTCTTTTAGACACATCAGGCAAAAATTCTTTAACCTGCCAAACTTGAAGCTGGTCTTTTTCTTTTAAAAGCGTTAATATCTTTTGTTTTCTTTCATCTAATTCTTTATTTTTCTCCACCTTAATCGGCTTAAAAAGACTCTCTGTTTGGGCTGGTTGAATCCTGTTTAATTCATCCTGTAAATTACTTTTTATTTTATCATATTTATCTTGAATTTCCAATACCTCAAAATAGCTTATCCAATTCTGGTATTTCACTACTTCAAAATAGCTTAGAATTATATCTATATCCTTTTTTAAATTAAAGATAAGATTCTTGCTTTCTAAGTTATCCACAGCTAAAAAATTGTCCTCTTGAATAGGGGTGTGGAAAACTTCTAATGCTGTTATACCTTCTAAAACCCTGTTTCCTATTTCCCTTATTTTATATCTTAAGGGTTCTTTTTTAGGAAAAAACAGGGTTATTTTATATAATTTATTTGTAAGTTCAATAATGTCTTTTTTATCCATATTTTAACTTAAGATTTCAAATTCTAAGCTTATCTTTATTATTTTGAAACCTGGTCAACTTCTTTTTGAATTTCATTTAACTTTATTATCTGTGTAATCTCTTTTTTTAATTCCTGAATCTTTTGGTTTATACTCTCTAATTCTTTCTTTATTTCATCCAATATTTGGTTAGTAACGGTTTCTGTGGTTTGAACGCTCTGTTTTACTTCCTTTTGGCCTTGTTCAACAACTAGCCCTTCTGTTTCTTGGTCATTTTTTTCTACTGTCTTTTGTTCTTTAGAAATCAGATTCTCTATTTTTCTGTCAGACAAATCTGAATTAAGACTTTGAGAAAATCCTGAGTCTAAATTAGTCGTTTTAGACATAGCTAAAACACCTTGTCTTAACCAAGCAAGATACCCTCTTATAAAATCTCCTTGCAAGATAAAAATACCTATAAGAGTAATGAGAAGAATTATTAAAATAAGAAAATTTTTAAATAAATCTTTAGATTCCATGTTGGAAACAGAAAAAGTTTATACTTTTTCATATTATAGTATTATACCCATAAATAAAAAGATCGGTCAAATGACCGACCGAACCATTGTCCTAACAAATAAATTATAATATTTTATTTAAATTCTCTGTCATCCCTAATTTTATTGCCCATTTTTTTAAATAAGATTTATCGATCTGCTTTTCAGATATTTCTAAAACTGACTTAGCATCTTCTAAATGCTTATCTGATTCAGCTTTCTTATACCAATCAAGTTTATTCAAGATTAAATCCTCTGGCGATATAAAGTAAACTTCTTGTCTATTTATTTCCTTGATTTTTCTATTTTCAAACTCTCTAATAGAATCTTCTGATTTTCCAACAACCCAGAAATCTACTTTTACACCGCTATTTGGGTCAATAAAATTAAACTCTCCTTTATTACGGATAGCGTCTTTAACCATGTTTTCATCTATATAACCCCCCTTAATAAGTTGCCTTAATATCTTTACCAAAGGAGCTGTTTGGGATTCTATCATTTTAACTACAATATCTATATCAAAGGTTGCTCTTAGTCTGCCCCAAACAGAAACAGCAAAACCGCCTGTAATAAAATACTCTATCTTAAGCCCGTTAAGAATTTTAACTACTTCTATTAGAATTTTTTCTTGGCTTGATATTTCCATTTAAAGAATTGAGTTTTAAACAAAATGAAGATAACTCACAGGTGAGTTTAATTTTCTTTTCAGCGGGCATCTTTCTAAAAATCTCATCCTGTATTTCTTGAGCTGTCTTTTTATCCTTTTTCATCTTTATCCAGTTTAGCATAAAAATTAAGGAATAGAAATTGGATTAATACATTGATTTATTTTGTAAATATTACATTCATTTGCTTCTTCGCCTGTTCCAAAAGACAGATTCTCCAAAACAGTGTTTTCGCTATTAATATAAAGCCCGTATTTATGTTTTTTAAATAATGAATTGCTAATTATAGAATTATCCCCTTCATTCGCACTAATTCCTGCGCCACCGTATCTGTTATAACAAATAGGGTTATCCGAGAACTGAACATTGTCAATAATGGAAGAAGAATTAATAAGACCTAAACCTTTATATTGATTATGTTCAATAATAGAATCTTTAAGAATAATAGAGCTGTTCTCTACTCTTATTCCGGCCATATTTGGATCACATTGGCTTGAAGAGGAAGGAATATCCCCTCCGTATCTTAAAATAATATTATTCAATTCAGAATCAATGCTTGTTTCTGTAAAATATACATAGCCCCAATTACCTTCTCTCGGAGAAGTCGCATCATTGTCGTTATTAGTATCCCCACCATATTCATCATCTTTAAAGGATGTAAAAACAACATTATTTACTTTTAATGTTCCAGCGATAATCATTTTACTATATTGATTATAAAATTTTACAACTACGCCTGGCTCTAAAGTTAAAACAACATCTTG
The DNA here is from genome assembly GCA_964408385.1 of uncultured Candidatus Saccharibacteria bacterium. Classification (GTDB taxonomy): domain Bacteria; phylum Patescibacteriota; class Minisyncoccia; order Minisyncoccales; family GWA2-38-27; genus CAYOZF01. Next base: position 4,514 of record CAYOZF010000001.1, read on the forward strand.
CAAAACAGCAATATTATCCCTAATGACATAAGTTAGGTCTGATTGCCAAATCGTATCTTTTTCAACATGGTTTCCAATAACAACTCCATTAATATCATTATTTACTGCTTGGTTCCCATTAAAATATGGAGCAGATTCCGAAACTTGAATTGCTATTTGATTTTCTTCAAAAGTATTATTTTCAATTACAGGACAAGCGATATCTGTTCCTTTATTAATAGAAATACCCACTCTATTTCCTTTAAACAAGGAGTTTCTGATAGCTGGGTCACCTCCTGAGACTTCTATCCCATAAGCGCCTGTCTCATTAGTACAAGTACGATTATTTAAAAATTGAACATTATCAATAAGAGAAGAAGAATTAATTAAATAGACACCTCTTCTTTTATTTTTCTCAATGGTTGAATCTTTTAAGATAATAGAGCTGTTCTCTACCCTTATTCCGGCCATATCCTGATGGCAAGAACTCATAGCAGGTACATTTCCTAAACATCTTAAAATAATATTATTCAATTCAGAATCAATACTTGTTTCTGAAAAATAGATCTGTCCTCCTAAACCTGGCAAGGGAGAATTTTCTTCTCCATATTCATAATCCTTTAAAGAGGTAAAAATAATCTTTTCATTCTCTGTACCAATTGCTTTTAAGGTACCGTTAACCGTTATCCTGGCATGTTCATCATAAAATTTAACAGCCGCTCCCGGATTTATTTTCAAGGTTTTCCCTTCGGGGATTATTAATTCTGTTTTTAATATATAAGGACTGCTATAATTGTATAAAATAAACTCATCAAACTTTTCAAACAATAATGCCGTAAAAAGCTCTATATTAGGCTTGTTGCTGTTTCCCGCTTTGGGTGTTCCAAAAACATCATTCTCTCCAGCATCTTTGCCATTGTAAACAAGAAGGTTATTGCTAACCCAAGCGTCGCCGTATCTTTCCATAGAAGCTCTGTTTTCCTTGTCACCGGCGCACCAGCCCTCAGAACAATCAACTCTATCTATTAAATTAGAATTTTTATCTCTTAATTCCAATATCCCTCCATCATCGTTTAAACCATATTGAAGCTTAAAAACATAATCTGCTTCTATATCTGAAATTGTAGTATCGTCTGTTCTCTCTAAAAGAAAATAGCCAAAAGCATCAACGGTTGGAGTAGCTACATCTAAAATCGGCGCGAAAGTAGTTATCCTAGGTTCAGCGCTTACCGAGGGATAAAAAAGCATCTTCCAATCCAGAATTTCAACTGGTTCTGAATTAGGATTATACAATTCTATCCACTCATCATCAGGAGATGCTTTTGTTCCCATCCAAGCTATTTCATTAATAACCAATAATGAAGAAGGTTCTTCTGGTTCTTCTGGTTCTTCTGGTTCTTCTGGTTCTTC
>CAYOZF010000001.1:6002-47247 GCA_964408385.1 uncultured Candidatus Saccharibacteria bacterium
ATAATGAAGAAGGTTCTTCTGGTTCTTCTGGTTCTTCTGGTTCTTCTGGTTCTTCAGGCTCTCCTGGCTCCTCTATTTCCGGCTGGCTATTTTTTGCTTTAGGAGTTCCCATTACTCCATTTTCTCCCTCTCCAGAATAAGTGTACCAAGATAAATCTTGGTTTCTTTCCATTGATAATTTATCTTTATTATCGCCAGCTGGCCAGTCTGGATCAGCTATAACCCTATCTTGGAGCTCACAATCTCTATTAAAAAGATATAATGCCTCATTGCTGTTATTTAATGCTCCTGTATAAACAAAATCTGCTGTTATATTGAAAACCGAATCATCACTGGTTCTTTCTAAAAGATAAAATCCATTGGCCGGGATAATATTTTGACCAAAGATTATTTGTATCTGATTTTCTTTATCAAGAAGCTGCCAACCAGATATATTTATTTCTTCGTCGCTAATGTTTTTAAGCTCTATCCATTCGTTATTAGAAGAAACTTCTGTCCCCATCCAGGCTATTTCATTGATAATTAATTTATCCCTAAAAGGTTCTCCAAGAGCTGTAGTTGAACAATAAGTAATACTACCAGTGCCTAATCCTGTTCTCTTTTTTTCAACAACAACTTCTTTAATTCCTTCCTCCTCTTCCTCCTCTTCCTCTAAATCAGAGTCTTCTTTTTCTAATTCCTCTTTTTCTTCTAGCTCTTCTTCTAAATTCTCTTCATCATATTTTTCCTTCTCAACATCCTTTATTTGCCCATCAGTTTCTTCTCTTTGATTTAAAATCTCTTTTGCTTGTTCAGATAAAACCTTAATTTCCTGATTTATTAAATCAATTTTTTCTAAAATATCGTCGAGATCTTCTTCTCCAATATTCTCAGCTTGAACATCTGTACTTAATCTTTTTATTTCTACTTGGGCTAATATATCTTCACCTTCTTTTTCAATCTGTTTTATTAAATCTTCATCAGATAATTCTGAGGGTAATTCGTCTTCTTCTTGTTGGAAAATAACTTCTTTCTGGACTATTGAGGCTTTAAAGGGATTTAAATCAGAGAAAAAAGTTTTTATACCATTCCAAGCCTCTATTGCTTTATCTGTCAGTTCATCAATCTTCTCTTTACTTATATCCAAAAATTTTGCTAAAGCACCTTCTAATCTCTCGAATGAATCCTCAATTTTACTGAAAAAAGTTGCTTCTTCAAATTCAAAATCAGGCACTGGCTCATCAAAAATAATCTCAATTTTAGGACTTCCTAACCAACTATATGAATTGCCGTCCTTTAACAGTCTTCCTTTTACCCTAACAATAAAAGGGTTTAAATAATTTAAACCTCCCACCCATTGGTATGATAAATTTGGAGCGGGTGTCTTAATTGCATCAGATGAGTAAATCTCTATTGCAACATTCCCTTCTTTAGAATCCACTGGCTTGTAGATAATAATATATGGTAATTTAAGCTTTTCCCATTCCTCTTTCCAGCCATCAACAAGAGTTGGATAAGTGATATCTAAATTACCAGTCCCTATTTTAATTTCATTCTGCAATAACCATTCCATCGCATAATCTTTTGCCTGTTCAACGGTCATTTTTTCAATTTGTTTTAAAATATCACCTATATTTTGACTCAATAAAAAACTGCTTAAATCTAAAGTTATATTAATTACATCTTTTCCCACCTCCTTAAAAATAAACTCTGTAAAATCAGCAATAACTGCCTTAGAAGTAATTAATAAAGCTACCTCTTTCTCCGTTGAAAATTGACTCGAGGCTGTTATATTAATTGAACTATCCGATAAACCTTGAAGTAAAGATTTTAAAATAGCTTTATTGTCTTCTTCTCCTAATTTAATCTCATCTTTATATTCAGAATATAAATCAGCAAAAACAATATTTGGAAAAACAAAAAGCCCTGTTGTAAAAGTCAATACAAGGATTATTATGATAAGCTTCTTTGTCTCCATAAAGTCTTATTTATTAATTCTAACCGTGCTTAAGATTTCATTAAAATGTTCGATACATCTCTCTAAAAATATAGTACTACTATTAAAAGAATAAATAGTGTTTTCTATGGGAATTTCTACTTTAATGTAAGCTTCTTCGACTTCTGATTCTAAATAATAATCTTCTTCTTTATCTTTATCCCTGAAATAAACAGTTCTGAGAGCTTCTTTACCATCTACCATAATTAGTTCGTTCTCCATAGTTTCATCATTCCCGTGAGGAGAAAATTCTTCGTCTTCTTTGATCATTTTTATAATATTCTTCAACCATTCTAGATCTGTGGTTGATTCTGGATTAACTTTTTCATAATCCCTTATTTCAACGCCAAAAGCACAGCCACCATTCTCCCTAATGCTTTCTATAAATCCTCCGTATTCATTGAACTCTACGGTAGGATCAAAAATGCCAATACCACCCTTATCGTAATTCTTGATTGTCCAATCGTCTGGGACTTTAAAACTCAATCCGTATTCTTCATTTTTAATAAACCTCCCTTCGGAATTTTCTTCTATAGTATAATTTCCTATATATTCCAAAAAGGACGCGCTCTTTTGTTTATACTCTAGCCATAAAAAAACTCCTATTATAATGATTAGGAGCAGAATAAAAACAATAAAAAAGAGCTTCTTCCTTTTGATTTTCATAGAAGTTATCTAGTTAAATTAATATTTATACTATTTTATACCAAAGCTCTCTATATTGTAAAGCGACTTCTGTGGAAAAACAACATAGAAGTAAGCTTGGCTTAGTTTAGCTTGGTTTTATTATAAAAGCCCGGTGAGAGAGAATTTCATCGGGCTTCATGTAGTGACTTAAACGATTCAATTGTTCTTTAAGAGCGTTTCGGTTATCTTGAACATATCAGTCATATCACTACATAATAAGTATAATTTTGAGCATAGTCATACCTCCTTTCCTGAAATATAAACCAATCAGTCTACAAAAAACAAAATTAACTTATCTAAACATTATTTTAAAAGAGCAATAAAGAGTATTGGAGCCTTGAAGGAGGTAAAGCTAGACCCCAATACCCGAAGTGTAAATCTATATACTATTTTATTAATTTTAACTCAATAAGAAGCGCTGTCAACCCTGTTATATTTTGCGTAAAGTCCGGCTTCACACGAAAAAAGCCCGATGAAGTTTTTTCATCGGGCCGACATACCAAAATATTAAATTTTCTGATTTTACAAAATCACTCCTCTAAAAATAAATCTTAACTTATAATCGTATCCTCCTTTCTCAAAATGTTATCCACTAAAAGGAACTGTTAATATATTAATATAATAACAAAACCTTGTCAAGGCCTATTCCAATCTTTTAAAAGCTTTGTCTAACTGCTTCTCCACATCCTTTTCTTTATCCTGGCCGATTATTACCAAAACCCCCAATTTCTTTTTATCAGTCCAGAAAAGCGAGGAGTTGCCGTCTTTGACTATCCAGTTAACATCTTTCTCAATCTCCCCCACCTCTCCAGGAGTCACTAGCTCTAATCCGGTTCTGGCTCTTTCTGCTGCAGAAGAATCATCATAAACAAGCTTTAACAAATAGCTATTTTTGGCGATATCACACTTCTCCCCCTGTTCAGGCCTTTCTCCTCCAGCCATTTCAAACTTTCTCAAAGCAAGAGGGGTCAAAGGCTGACATTTCTTACTTAAAAGCTTAACTCCCAAAATAAATCCTAAAACAACAACTGCTAAAACAACTATTATAATAGCAACAAGAATTATGATTTTTACTGCTTTGTTGTTCATAAGCATATAGGCCACCAGTTACAAGGCTTTTCATTAACCAAAATTGTTTCTGTCACTTCTGATTCTTGATAATCTTTAGGCGCTTCCTCAAGAAAACCAGGATCCCATTCACGGTATTTCTTTTCTGTAGTAAAGAAAACCAATGCCTGAACATCCAGATAACCTGTCTGCTGGGGAATAATCTTTGAATAAACAATAACCTCAGAACCAGGAGGCATTACTATAAACTTAGACCCAATCAGCTTAGTTTTAAAGCTTCCTATTAAAGAAGAAAGTCCTCCTTCCCATTTAAAGGAAATAGTATACTTCTTTTCTTCAATATCAAATGCATTGGATTCATAACCAGGATAAAAAATACCAGCAGTTAAAGCTAGATTATAGTTTGAATCATTTTCAATAACAAGCCTGGCTTCAACCTCATCTCCCTGGGTTGTTTCTGGAACCTTACCAGCTGTATTGCCCTGGACTTCCAGCTCAACATTAAGGCTGGCGTCTTTAATAACAATCTGGCCTATTCCTCCTTCCATCAACTCATAAGCTTCTATATATTCTTCTTTATAGCTTGTCTGGTCTTCATATATCTTTTCAATTACTTCCTGGTCTTCAACCTCCTGCTCTTTGTCTGAATAAGTCCTGATGCACCAATTCTCAACGCTGCAGACTCCGCTTGGACAATCGTAATTAAACACGCACTCTCCAGTTGCCATCCCTCCTCTATCGCAGACAGAAGGGGGCCTTAAAGGCATATTGTCTTTAGTCAAGCCTGGACTAAGAATAATAGCTCCTCTGGGAATCACTCCGGCTAAAGCCTCGTGAATATTGTAAATACCACTATTGTAATCATGGGCATAGATATAGGAATAGCCGGGAAAACAGCAGAAACCGTCGATATAGCAGTCTGATCTGCAGCTCTTACAGGTCTCTCCTTGCCAATACTCACAATTTTCATTACCACAGGATTCTTTTTCCTCTTCTTCTTCCTCCTCCTCTTCCTCCTCTTCTCCAGGAGCACTCCCCTCAGGCACTAAATCAATTGCTGATTCCAGAGCACTTATTAATTCTGAATCTGAAACAGGTTCTGTGGAATAATATATTACCTGGACAAAAACAAAGTAATCCCTGATTGTGGTATAAATAAGGCCTGCTTCTACAGTCATACCATAAAGCGAATACTGATAATTAACAATCTTTGCCTTATACCCTTTAACATTAACCTCTCTGAGATCGCCCCAATTAACCCAATCAAATCCTACATTGAATTCAGCTTCCATTTCATCAATCAAATCATCTGCTATTTCCCCTGCTCTGGCCTCACTAACTAATTGATACAACAACAAAAGAATATCTTTTTCATTAGTTTCATACATACCGGCCTGGCCTGCTTTAATCTCCTCTGTTGTTTCAACATCCCCTCCCGAAACAAAATCTGCTCCAAAGAACTTGTCAGGCAGATTAATCTCTTCTCCAGGCGGTGGTGGCGGGTAATCAACAGGGATACTGTCAATAAGATCATTCAGAGAGCTAAGCAATTCATTTAGAGAAGGCTCGTCTACGTAATCAACTATCTGGACAACAAGGAAATAGTCTCCAACTGCAGCAACAATAACTCCCGCCTCATAAACTTCTCCACCGGAATAAGCCGTGAAGTTAACTGCTACTGCTTCATAATTATTCCCCTGGTATGTATGCTCTACATCCCATTCAACCTTGTCAAACATTGAACCATACTCTGCCTTAAGGTCATCAATAAAGAAATTTTTGCTCTCCTTAGCAAGCTCCTTACTGCTGAGCTTCCAGAAAAGAATACTGACATCTTGCTCTTCGCTCTGATAATAAGCAGTCAGGCCTTCAACTAAGTATTCGTCAGGAATCTCTTCATAAACAGAGACTAGAACAGCGCCATTCAAGGAATCAGGCAAAACACTTTCAGACAAGGCAGAAGCAAAAAAATAGGGATAAATTAAAATCCCCATAACAAATAAGGCTATACCAAAAATAAAAAAAGCAAATAATTTAATCCTAGCCATTATTATATTATACAACTTGTGCTAAAATAACTCTTGTGGAAAACCTCTAGGGCTTGATTTTATTTTCCTATTATGGTATAGTATAGACATATGAAAGTTGTAGCTATTGTTGCAATTATCTTAATAGGGGTTGTTATGTATGCGTTCTTTGACCTATATCTAAGGGAAAACTTTCCTAACGGTCTTTGGTTGGTAAGCAAAGAACAGTCTGCCCAGTCAAGCAACTGGCTTTCTAATCTTTTATCAGGCTCAGAAACAGATTCTAATTCAGGGAACTCAACTGCTTCAACTGATTATTCAAATAATTCTAATTCAGGCCCTTCTAATAATTATATTCCAGGAACTTCTACTCCTAAGAAAGAAGAGCCTGCAAAGCCTGTTATTTCTCCTTATTACGGATTAGCAGAAATCCAGAGCGTAAAAGCAGAAAACTCTTATCATGTTTCCTTGATTACCTTAAGCGTCAGACCAAGACAAGGAGAAAATATAAATATAACTGGCTGGACTGTTAAAACAAGAAGGGGCGGAGCTATTATTCCTCAGGCAATGGAATACTACCAAAGCTCTTACATTCCCCATAATATTATTATCAGGGAATATAATACTATTTATTTAATAGGCGCTAAAAGCCCCTTGGGCTCTGACAGGAGCTTCAGGTTAAACACCTGCTTTGGCTATTTATCTAAATCCAGGAACTTTTATCCTTCTGTTTATACTAGTTGTCCTAAATTAGAACTGGAAGAGCTTTATCATCTCAAACCTTACTGCCAGGATTTTCTCTTGCGTTCCTACGGCTGTAAAATGCCTGACTATTCTGAAGACTTCAAAGTATCAACTGACTCCCAATGCGTGGAATATATCCTTGACTATTTCACCTATTCTGGCTGTTATAAGAATCACTATCAGGAGGATAATTTCCTCTACGATTACTGGTATGTTTACCTTAACAGGAATATTGTAGAGCCTCTCCACGATGTAATCTACCTTTATGACCAGAATGGATTGCTAATAGATGAATATATTTATTAAAAAAAGCGTGATTTAACATCACGCTTTAATTCTAATTAAGAAAGAAAATCTCCCTCAAGATTAGACTGAAGATTAGCCCATTCGTTATAGGCTTTACCTATACACATATCAGCCACAAGACCAGAAAACATCTTGTCAAAATGTGGTTGAAAGCCAGAACAAGCTACAACAATACCCTGTCGTTTTACACCACCCCACCAAGGAGTATCTTCTGGAAAAAGCAAGTGTGGTATACAATCTGTTCGGCCATCATTTCTTCCGTGCCATAACTGAAGAGCTTTGCACTGAGCGATCTCGTCAAATTTATGTTCCCATTTATTTTTATCACCAGAACTAAACTCATAAAGAATACTCGGTTCAACAAGATAGTTCGGATAATCCAAACGATCTACCTTCATAGATGGAACTAAAATGACCATATGGAAGTCTAAATGTTTCAATTCTTTCTTGTCAAAAAGATCTGCAATAATATTCAAAACATACGCAATACTGTCTCCAGCTATCTTTTCGGTAAGAAAATAGGGTTTAAGTATTATGTCTCCTTTCAATCTATATTTTATTGTTAATTGACTAATTTAAACTATACTGAATATTACCATTAATAATCAAATTAGTCAACAAAAAGTTCTAACCGTCCTACTTGGGGTATTAAATTTAAGTTCAATTTTAGCTGCTCCCCCTACTGGACGCACTTAGAACTTTTGATTGGAGGAAGATGAGGGAAGAACTGGAGGATTTTTTTATAAAAGTGCCTATTTTTGGACGATATTAGAATCTGTTTTGTAAAATAAAAGCCCGTTATAATATATCTTACTAATCGGGCTTTTTTTGAAACTTATAAGTTAGAAAAAGTATTAGGAGGCACATTGTCGTTGCACGAAAAGAATAAACAATTGCAAGGGTATTTTGTTTTTCTATCGCAGGATAGAGCGATAAAAACCCCCCTATGCTCCAGATTGTCCAACTCAGTTTTGATTCAGACGATCTCTTCGTGGAGAGTATGTTGTGTATGGTCGGGATATAGCCGATAATTATCAGAGTTTGAACCAATAGGTTCGTCTGAAATGAATTATCGGATATAATCCAAAACAATACACAGATAAATGCTCCTACCAAATAATACTTTTCGAAACTTTTGAAGCTTAGCTTTGATTTTTGGGAATAAACTAAGGTCACTGTCAGAATCATCAGGCACAGAAAGAAATCAGTAATTCCATATGCTCCACTTACTAAATCAAACTTATTGGTAAGAAAAGATGATACATTCAGACCCGTGACTATTGAAAATATAATCCAAGTTGATTTTGTAGGAACTACACTATTCTGTATAATTCCTTTTATATAACCTATATTCCCGCTAATCAAAATTAGAGACGCAATAACGGCGACATAAGCAGACATTGGAAAACCTCCTTAAAATCAGTATTATCTTTCAGTTTTTAGTTTTTATATGGCAAATACGCATTTACCATTACTGTCTGTATTATAGCACACCCGTATAATTTGTCAATGTTTTGCGGTAATATGCACATATATATTGCACTTTTCAAAATAAAAGAGGGCTATTAACCTAATATGAGCTCCGAGGAACAGACTATGTTAGAACCTATTTAGTGAATAGTTTTATTAAAAATTATCAATAATTTTGATGTCTTGTCTGCCAATTATTTCTCTCTCCTTAAAAGCAAATTTTGCTTTTAATTTCTTGCCTTCTAGAATATGAGGTAGCCAAAACTTGTCGTCATCCCACATTTCCTCAAAGGGAATATTTGCTAACTTAAACCATTTGGGGGCCATTTCCTCTGTTTCAATTGGCTCACCTTCCCAAGTTCTAACAAGAAAAACATGGACATCTTGATCCCATTCTTTTCGTTCATCTTCGGAAATATACGGGAAACGAAAATTCAAAAGAGCAACTTTTTCTATTTTTTTAACCTTGACTCCAATTTCTTCATAGGTCTCACGAATAGCAGTAGCAACGATATTTCTGTCTCCTTTTTCTAAATCTAACTTACCACCAACGCCATTCCATCTACCTTTCCCAAAACCTCTTTTCTTCATAGCTAAAAGAATTTCTTTATCTTTCTGATTTTCTTTAATTAATAAACACAAAGTTGCTTGTTTCATATTCTTCTATTCTACCAAAAAATCGCCTTCTTGGCGATAAAAAGTTCTAACCGTCCTACTTGGGGTATTAAATTTAAGTTCAATTTTAGCTGCTCCGGCAATAGGACTCGAACTTTCAGTAAAAATCAATACCCAATAAACTCCCTTATCTTAGTTATAGGAATAGCAGTAACCCAGCCTTCTGAATCAATAGTATTCAATCCCAACAGCTCTCCTTTGATATTAAACAAAGCGCTCCCGGAAAGACTGTTTTTTTCAGAAATGCTGGTTCTGATGTATTCAGAAGTGAAAAACTTAACAATTCCCTCATTAACCAGTTTCAAAGACTCATTTTTATCAAATATCATTCCTAAAAGAAAAGCTCTCTGTCCTAGTCTTACTCCGCCAAAATCAGCAAAGCCCACTGTTGTTAAATCATTCTTTTCAAGCTTTATCAAAGCCAGGTTATTTTTTACATCCCTTTTCAGAATCTGCCAGTTAGGAGCCTGGCCGTTAACAATAAAAACAAAATCCCCTCCTTTGGGGATAAGCTCATTTAAAGTAATAATCAAGCCGTCTGAAGTAACTACCAATCCTGAACCTGTTATTATCCCTTCTTCAGTCTCTGCTTTTATCCCGACAATTGACTTTTCTATCTTTTCAACTGCATCTTGAAGCGCGGTATTCTCTTCAATGGTAACCTCTTTAGTCTCAATAATAGAACTAGAACCTGCTACTAATTCATACTTCTCATACAAAGGCTTTTCTACTAGATAAGGCCAGAGAATCTGGTCAGCGAAAATCCCTCCAGCCATACCGAAGATAAACACAATAGCCAACTTGAGAATATTCTTATACATGATCTAAAGCCTCCTGCTTAAACCTTATTAAATTCTTAGAGCTTTTTATTACAATCTCATTATTATCAACATCAATCATAACCCCATGGTCTTGCTTAATCAAGCCAGAAACAATATTTAAAGCCAAAGGATTAAGAACCCTTCTCTGAATAACTCTTTTCAAGGGCCTGGCTCCCAAGTTGGGGTCAAACCCTTTTTCAGCCAAAAAGTCTCTGGCTTTCTCTGAAAATCTAATCCTAATATCCTTGTCTATAAGGCGGGAAGCAACCTTTTCCAGCTCAAGATCAACTATTTTCCTTATCTCTTTCCTGCCCAAGTAATTAAAAATAACAATCTCATCAACCCTGTTTAAAAACTCAGGCCTAAAATCCTCTTTCAAAGCTTCCATTACTTTATCTTTTAATGAGTTCTTTTCCTCTCCCTGTTTTAAGAACCCCATGGAACCCATTTGGGCAATGTATTCAGACCCAATATTGGAAGTCATAATCAGAATAGTGTTTTTAAAAGAAGCAGTCCTGCCCTTAGCATCTGTTAATCTGCCGTCTTCTAGTATCTGCAGTAATATATTAAAGACTTCAGGATGGGCTTTCTCAATCTCATCCAAAAGAATAACGCTATACGGCCTTCTCCTGATCTTATCAGTCAACTGGCCTCCTTCTTCATAGCCGACATAGCCAGGAGGAGAACCGATCATCTTGGAAACAGTGTGCTTCTCCATATATTCAGACATATCCAGTCTTATTAAAGCATTCTCGTCATTGAACAAAAACCCAGCCACAGCCCGGGCAGTTTCTGTCTTCCCTACTCCAGTCGGACCCAGGAACATAAAAGAACCTAGAGGCCTGTTCTCTTCAGAAATCCCAGCCCGAGACCGACGGATAGCATTGGAGATAGCCACAATTGCTTCTTTCTGGCCAATTACCCTCTTAGAGACTATCTCTTCCATCTTTTCCAACTTCTTAGCCTCTTCCTCTATTAATCTGGTTACTGGAATTCCAGTCCACTTGGAAACAACTAAGGCTACGTCTTCCTCTTCTATTTCTTCTTTTAAAATCTGCTCTTTTTTCTGAATCTTAACCAAATCCTTTTCTGCCTGCTTTATCTTTTTCAAAAGTTCGGGAATCTTGCCGTATTTAATCTCAGCCACTTTCTGCAAATCAGCTTCTCTTTGAGCAGATTCTTCCTGAAAATTAAGCGAATCTATTTCTTTTTTAAACCCCTTTATTTTCTGGATTAACTCTTTTTCTATTTTCCATTGAAGCTCAAAAGCCTTAGCCTTCTCTTTCAAGTCGGCCAAGGAGCGGTTAATAGCTTTTAATCTTTTGTCTTCTTTTTTCACTGTCTTCTTTTCTATTTCCAGCTTCTGGATTTCTTTTCTCAAATTATCAAGCTGGGCTGGTTCAGACTCAATCTCCAGCCTTAAGCTGGACATTGCCTCATCCATTAAATCAACTGCTTTGTCAGGAAGAAAACGGTCTGAAATATATCTGGAAGCTAATTCAGCAGCAGCTACTAAAGCAGAATCATTAATTCTCAAGCCGTGATGAACTTCATATTTCTCTTTAATACCTCTTAAAATAGTAATAGCATCTTCAACCGAAGGCTCCTGAACATAAATAGGCTGGAATCTTCTTTCCAAAGCTGCGTCTCTTTCAATGTATTTCTGGTATTCCTTTAAAGTAGTAGCCCCTATAGCTCTTAACTCTCCTCTGGCCAAAGCCGGCTTTAAAAGATTAGAAGCATCAATAGCTCCTTCAGCTGCTCCAGCCCCAACTAAAGTATGAAGCTCATCAATAAAAAGAATGTATCTGCCGTCTGCTCTGTTAATTTCTTTTAATAAAGCCCTAATTCTGTTCTCAAATTCTCCCCTGTATTTTGTCCCAGCCACCATTGCTCCTAAATCCAGAGCAATAATTTCTTTATCCTCCAGGCTTTCCGGAACATCAGCTCTGATAATTTTCTGAGCCAGTCCTTCAACAATAGCTGTTTTCCCTACCCCAGCTTCTCCAATCAGAACAGGGTTATTCTTTGTTCTCCTGGAAAGAACCTGCATCAATCTTCTAATCTCATCTTTCCTGCCAATAACCGGGTCTAATTTGCCTTGTTTGGCTAAAGTAGTAAGGTTTCTGGCATATTTCTCAACAACCTGGTACTTAGATTCAGGCTCAGGATCAGTTATCCTTGTTCCTCCCCTAATCTGGGATAAAACCTCTGAGGCCGTGTTGTAGTCAAGTTTTCCAAACTCTACAGTAGCGCTCCCTGATTTTAAAAAAGGAGCTTTGTCTAAAATCTCTTTAGCCCTGGTTTCCTGATCAAGCAATCCTAAAAACAAATGCTCTACAGAAATAAACTCGTCTCCCATTTTCATTGCCTCCTGCCTGGCTTTTTCCAAAACTTTAGCCATATCCTGGGTAAGATAAAACTGGCCGAAACTCTTGGGAGTAACAATATTAGGAATAGTATTAAGGCCGGATTCAGCCTTTTTCCTTAAACCGTCTACATCAGTTCCTATTTTTCTAAGCAATGTTAAAACCACGCTTTCCTCCTGAGAAAGCAAAGATAAAAGCAAATGCAAAGCATCAATCTGCTGCTGCCCTTTTTGCTGGGCAATAGATTGGGCTTTTAATATAGCCTCCTGGGCTTTATGAGTAAAATTCGCACCATTCATATACTTTTTTCTACCATAAAACATATATAAAATCAAGAAAAAAGGCGATTTTAAGCAATCGCCATTTTTTTACTACGGAAAGGACATAATCCTTCTACGTTTCCAGAAATACAACAGGTCGGACATTTTTCACCCTTACAAAAGGGGTTTTCTTTGATACCCTTGCAGGTTGGACAAAAACCAGTCCCTTCACAATCATTACAACGACAATCCTTTTGATTGTTTTTTTTAGGGTAGTCAAAACTACACCAACGCATATAATCTGAACTACGGATATTCATTTCAATTCTCCTTAATATATGTTTTGAAAGAACAAAAAACCCTTTTTAAGAAAAGGGCTAATTTGAAAAAGTATATTTATTAATTCAAACTAACCCTTTTCCTAAAAAAGGTAAAAAAGAAGAAAAACTGGTTAGTTCTATTTGTCATATATTTTTATAAAAATATCCTTAAAAACTTGTTTTTATATATTTCTTTTTAACAAAATCAAAATATCTTGTCAATTACTCCGTTCTCTCATCAAAGATAATTTTAACTTCTATCTCATTATTATCTTTTAATACTTTTAAAACTGCTTCATCTCCAGGATTATACTCCATGATAATCTCGGCTAAAGTATTGTCTATAGTAATCTTCTTATTATTAAGTTCTAAAACAATATCTCCTTCTTTTAGGCTCGCTTTATCAGCCGGAGAACTAGGGGTAACGGCTGGTCCTTCAGAACCACCGTCAATAATCAAGGCCCCGTAATCAACAGATAGCCCATACTCTTCTTTGACTTTTTCATTGACCAAAACATAGCGAATTCCTATAAAAGGATAAACAATCCTGCCTATTGTCTGAATCTGCTCAATATCTCTCTTGGCCTTGTTAATCGGAATAGCAAAGCCAATACTCTGGGCGTCATTAGCTATAGCTGTATTTATTCCAATTACTTCTCCTTTTAGATTAAGAAGAGGCCCTCCAGAATTCCCCTTGTTAATAGCTGCGTCTGTCTGAATAACATCTTCCAGAACTTCAACAAAAGTCTCTCCTGAAGCAGTAATAGTTCTGCTTAAACCGGAAATAACTCCAGAAGAAACAGTGTTCCTGAATTCAGCTAAAGCATTGCCAATAGCGATTACAGTCTGGCCTGTCTGAAGATTATCAGAATCTCCAAGCTCTAAAACAGGAAACTCTATAAAAACAGCATTCCCTTCCTCGTCTATATTATTTTCCTGTTCAATCTTGATTATAGCAATATCCTGATAAGGATCCTTGGCTAAAACCTTGGCTGGGAACTTCTTCCCGTCATTAGTAAAAACAGTATAATCGGCCTTATCATCTAAAACTACGTGCTTATTAGTTAGAATTAAGCCTTCTTTAGAAACAATAAACCCAGTTCCTCCTCCTACGTCTACCTTTTCTGTTCCTTTCTGGCGGTACTGGGGAGTAATGCCAAAAGGCCCTATTTCCAGATACTGCTCTAAAATAGGAACATCTTTGCTAATAACAATACTGACCACTGCTGGAGAAGCATCTTCAACTGCTTTAATTACAGCTGTTTCCTGGTCAGCCTGGGGAGAGTTATCAATAGCAGCTAAATCATTCAAACGTTCAGCAATCCTGTAATAAACAACGCTGCTGGAAATAGCTCCAGCTATAAAACCAGAAACCAAGGAAAGAGAAATAAGTAAAACAATCAGCTTAGAACCATTATTTCTTTTCTTGCTCTTATAAGAAATATTAATTTTAGGCAGATTATATAATTCCATATATCTTTATTATAACTATTTCTTTTTCTTTTTCAAATGCTCAAACCCGTACTTAAATATATCTGACTTAACCGGACCGATAAAAATCATATGGCCTTCACATAACAAATACTTGGAATAAGTCTTTAGCCAACCTTCTTTCTTGAATCTTCTGTCTGAAACATAAACCTTAGAAGACTTTAATATCCCGTACTTGCCCAGCTTGCCTGCTCTTCTAGCTAAGTCATGGTCTTCAGCTAATTTAATCTTTTCATCAAAACCTCCTAACTTATTGAAAAGCTTTTTATCTATCAAAATAGCCATAGCAGCATGAGGCAGTATCTTTTCAAAAAAGAAGATGGGCAGATTATAGAAAAAAGAAAAGAAGAATGTAGATAATTTATCTTTTTCAGAAGGAAGCAAGAAAAAAGTAGCTATTTTAAGTTTTCTTTTTTTAAACTCTTTCAAAGCTCTTTTAAAAATCTTTTCCGGCAAAATAACATCAGCGTCTAAGAAAAGAAGTAAATCCCCTTTAGCTGTTTTAGCTCCCTTATTCCTGGCTTGGGCTGGGATTCCTCCAGGAACAATCCTGCATTTATACTTCTTGGCAATTTCCAATGTCTTATCCTTGGAACTGTAATCAGCCACGATTACCTCATAATCTTTAAAGTTCTGCTTTTTAATTGAATCAAGCAGCAAAGGAAGATGCTTTTCTTCATTTAAGGTTGGGATAATTATTGACAGCATAGTATGATTTTGCTAAGATAAAAATAGCAGTTTTAATATTTTATTAGGAAGCTTCCGGTGCAAACCGGATTTTCATCACTTCTCCAAAGTGGAGCCAAACTCTTCTTATAGAGTTTGGCTTTTTTATTCCCCAAATAAAGTTTTCGCCTCTTCCCAAATTTCAGGCTTATTCTGCTTTTCCTTCATCCAGTACATCCACTCAGCCCCCCATAAATAGTATTGCTCAAAGCCTACTTTCTTGGCAAACTCAATGTTTCTCTTAAACCTTTCCAAATTCATTGATTTTTCCTGCTCTTCCAAAGACAAATCATAAATCAACTGGGGACCCCAGGGCTCGGCTTGAAGCTCAACACAGATTACTTCTTTGCCAAAAAGCAGCTTAATAAGACTAGCTTTGCGTCTGTAAAAAGTTGCTGGGAAAGGATAAGAGAAATAACTTTTTATCTCATTCATCCAGACCTTTTTGTACATAGTCACCCCGACAATATCCCCGTATTTGGCTGCTGAAAACCATAGAGGAAACTCCCCGCTTTCAGAAATTATTACTTCTCTGTTATCAAGAGACTTAACTAATTCAATCTCTTTCTCTAAAAACTTTCTGTCTTTCCAAGGACATTGGCCAAAAGGAAAAAACGGCTCATTTTCTATCTGCCAGTATTTTATTGCTTTTGAATCTTTATAGCGCAGAACTACCTGTTCCAAGAGCTTTAATATTTCCTCCTGCTGAACCTCTTTATCTAACTCTTTAGCCCATTCGGGCAAATGGCATTCAGGCCAGCCAATAGTCTTCATCCCTATAACCATTATTATCTCTGCTTGTTTTTTTTCTGCTTCCTGAATCTGCCAGTCCAGATCATTAAAATAATATTCTCCTCTTTTTCCTTCAATAAAATCCCAATAAGCTGCTATTTTAAGGCTCCTGGCGCCTAAATCATCTAAGATGGCAGTATATACCTTTCTCCAGTCCAGACCCAGTCTCTCAGCGTGTTTCTGGGAAAAGTTAACCCCCCAAGCAATATCTTCCCTTGGAGCTGAATAGCCGACAAAGAAATAAATAAAAATAATTAGGATTAGACCTAATAAAATTAATAGAATCATTTTAATGTTTTTTTTAGTTTTTTTATTCATAAGATAATATTATTAACCCTGATAGTATAAGTATTATAGCAAAAACTTTCTGAAAAATAATCTTTTTGGAAGTATCTTCTTTCAAAACCCTGTAAAACAACAGAGAAAGAATAAACAAGAACAAGTACTGGACTCCCTGAAGAGCAGAAACAAAAGGCACGTAGACAACGCTGGCCAAGGCAATTGACCAGTTCTGGAGAACTACTGCTCCAGCTCCTATGGCCTGAACAAAAAGAAAAACAACTCCTGTTTTTTTGTTAAATGACTTTTTCTTCTCAAAGATCTCTTTTCTTACATCTTTAAAGAAAATCAAAGACAAAGCAATAACAAAAGCCCCTAATCTCATCCAGATAAATCCCGGCCAGAACCCAAAATCAGAATAAACAATCTTTGAAATAATAAAACAAAAAGAGAAAAACAAAGCTGCTAAAGCTGCAAAAAACAGGCTTTTTAAGGAAAGATTAAAGGATTTGCCTCGGGAAACAAAAATACTTCCTAAAACTAATAAAGAAAAGGATAAAATCTTGCCGTAAGTAAAAAAGCCTTCCTGGGTTAGAAAAAAGAAAGCCAATAAAAAAGTAAAAATAGGTAGAAAAGCTCCTAAAGCTGGAATAATCCTGGAGACTTCAAACCTTTCCAAGCCAGCATAAAGGCTTAAAAGAGCTAGAATGAAAACCAAGCCGTATAAAAGAGAAAGCCCTATCTGGTATAAGCCTGGAATAGAGAAACCAACAAAAGGAAATAAAGCCAAAACAACAATGCTTAAGACTCCCACATAAAAAGCATAGGTTTTAGGATTGGGGGGTCCAACTAAAAGATACTTATCTCCAAGAGAAGAAAGGGCAAAAAGGAAATAGGCTAAAATAGCGACAATTAACCAAAGCATACTTTCTTAATGTTATAGACTCCTAATTTCTCTGCTTCAACAAAACCTTGCATTGCTGCTTCAGCCAGTCTTCCGCTCTGTAAATAATCAAAAAACCACTGATTAGTATACTTAGGATTCTCCTGCAAAGTAGCTGAACCAAGGGCTAAGAGCCATCTCTTGTTAAAATCCTCCTGAGAGCCAATAGTCGGAGCCATGATAATAGGAACACCCAGGCCGGTGTAAAAAGATAGCTCACTGGGCTTAGTCCATAAAGCATCCGTGGTTCTTAACCTCTCATTGAACTTTCTGAAATATTCGTGAATATTCTTATCAAAGATAATCTCTACTTTTTTATTCAAACCAAGCTCTCTTAAGTTTTCTTCAAAATACTGTTTAACTTCAGGCCTTATCCCAGCTACTAAAACAAACCTTAATTCTCCTTTTAATATTCTCTCTTTTAAACTATTAACAGCGCTCATAGCAATCTCTTTCTGGGCTCCAGCTCCTCCTACAGCAAACATTATAGTTAGAACATGATTAGACTTCTTAGGCAAAGCACCCAAGCTACCCTTAACCAATATCTTGTATTTTTCAAAATACTCCTTTCTGGGATCTAGATTTAAAAGACGATGACCCATATCTTTTTTTACAATCTCCATCTTTTCTGTACCAATATTTTCTGTTGGTAGAGGAAAACCAGTCAAGAATATGTTTTTCTTCTTCACTCCATAAAGCTGCAAGCGGTTAGCAACCCAATTATCAGGAGCAAAATATTTTATTCTGCTTTTTGGAGGGTTCAAAGAAGCCCAGGCTCTGGCAATGTCAGCATCACAAACAACAGTATAAATATCTCCGGGATAATCAAAAGCCTCGGCCATAAAAGCCGGGGTAAAGAAAGTAGTTATTAAGGGTAAAGGATTTTTACTTAATTTAGATATTAAATGCCTGCCCCAGTCCTTTTTAATCAAAGAATAAATTGTTTTCAAACCGAAAGTAGGCCTAGACAAATCCCGGCGAGGATAAAAAGTAGGAATCTCCTGAAATTTGTTAAAAGCAGCAAAAGCTGCCTGTCCTATCAAAGGAATCCTTTTAAATCTGGAAATAAACTCATAAAAACCTCTTGAAGACTCCCAGATTTTGCTGTCGCTCTCTGGAATGCCCTGATAATCATTAGCATTAATAATGCCATCAGGCGCTAAATCTCTTAAAGGATAAGCTGTTCTCTGATGACCATAACCCATGTTAACTGAAATTATCCAGGCTTTGTTTTTCTTCACCCTGTAGAAGAATTTCGATTAATTGCCTAAATATTCTCGAAATTCAGATTTAATTTGATTAATAACTTATACTTTATTATATCCCCGTAATTTTGTGTGTCTTCGGCACAGTATCGAAATTTCTCTACGGGGTTCATATTCTTTTATTATACCCTAGGTTTTTTCTCTATTCAACCTGTTAAAAACTTATAAATACTTGTTCCTATATAGCGGGAATATGACGATGTAATAAAAAAGCCCTTTGATATTATCGCAGAGCACATTTCTTGAGCTTTAAGATGTTACCCATTAAGAAAGATCAACTCCTAGTTTCTCTTTAATAACTGCTTTAACTCTATTTAGGTCTTCTTTGATTGCCGCAAACTCGTCTTCAAGCTTAGTAACTATTTTAATAAATCCATCAACGGCATTGTAGGTCTCGTTAATCCTGCTTTTTAGATCTTTTCTTTCTTGTTCTGCTTCTTTTAAATCTTGTTTAATATTAACCAAATCAGATTTAACATTAGTTAAATCAAAATCCACCTTATCAAATCTTCTACTTAAATATTGTATTAATTCTTCATTCATAATTTTTATAGATATTTTTGCCTACTTTCATTTTACTCTTTCTTAAGGCCCTGTCAATTATCTTAAAAAGCTTAATTTTTGGCTCTCTTTTTTCTTTAGATAATAAATAAGAACAGCTAGAAAAAGATATAAAAAAATAAGCCAAATCCAATGGATATTGATAAATATGCTTGCCCAGGGCTGAGAGAAAATATCTATTATTTTTAATACATAAGTAAGTAATAACCAGCAGGGAAAAGATAAAATTAATCCTAAAAAACTGGAAAATATTCCAGCAAGAGAAAACAAAAATCCAAATATCATAATCCCATAAACAACCGGAATAATCAAAACATTGGTTAAAAGAGCAACTAAAGATATTCTGCCAAAATTATATAGAAGAATAGGTAAAGTAAAAATATAAGCAGAAAGAGTCATAGCAATAATATCTCTTAGATATTTGCTAATAAAAGATGGTTTCTTTTTAAAAAACTCGGACAAAAACATTATTCCCATAACGGCTAAAAATGATAACTGGAAACCAATATCATAAAAAAGAAGCAAAGGATTGATAACCAGCATAATACCAGCTGTTATTATTATAGCCCTGAAGCTTAAAGACCTTCTTCCTGTTTTTCTGGCTAAAAGCAGCAAACCAGCCATAATTCCTGCCCTGACCCCAGAACTCTGGAAACCAGTCAGAGTAATAAAAAGAAAGATAATAACCAAAGAGAGGTAAAAAGCCTGGTTTCTCCAGAAACCAAGAGCTAATAACAAAGACATTATAATCGTGCTCAATATCAAGACATGCATTCCTGAAACAGCAGTAATATGACGAACTCCAGCTCTATTAAGCTTGTCTTTCAGCTCAGAAGACATTCTGTTCTTGTCCCCTAAAAGCATTGCTCCTAGAACAGAGCTTTGGGGAGGAGACAAAGCTTTGTAAATACTCTGCCTTATTCTATCCTTAAAAAACAAAATTTCTGCGTAACCAGCAGAAATAAGATTATCATACTCTCCCCTATTTAATAATTTAACTTCTGGATAATAAACAACTGAATAGATTCTATCTTTTTTCAAATAATTCTTGTAATTGAAATCTTCAAAAACAGCTGGAGTTTGCAGTTCACCTTTAATTTCTAATTCATCTCTATACTGGTATTCTGGATAACGGGATACTGTTGCCAGAATCTTTCCTAAATCAGTTTCTAAAGTCAGCTTTATGTTTGTCTCTCTGACATCCGGCTCTTTAATAATCCTACCAATTAAGACAACTTCTCCCGAATCATTGTGTTGTCTTAATTCTGAATCATTAAACCCTGATTCAAAGACTTGATACCTGTAAACAATTAGAACAAACAGAATCAGGCAAAAGCTAAGATAGATTATCTTTGACTTGCCTTTTATCTTATCTTGCAAATCTTGAATAATGGAGAAATTACTTTTTTAATATCTATAAGATAATTATCAGGATAAGGTTTTCTATTCTCAAACTTAGGATCAAGAGTTTTCTCTGGTCTAAAGTTCTGAAGATAGTATTTTTCAGCTCCTGATATCCATTTAGCTATTTCCAGAATATCCTTTTTATCCAAAACACCAGGCACTACAGTAGTCCTGAATTCGTAATCAACTTTATTCTTCTTTAATATCTCAATGCTCTTATTAATCTTCTCGGGCTTTATTCCCAAAACCTTGAAATACTTTTCCCTGGGAAGTTTAATATCCATAGCTACATAATCTACTAAATCAATAACCTTTTCCAGCATTCTGGGATTAGAACCATTGGTATCAAGTTTGACCAAATAGCCTAATTTCTTAATCTTCTTAATAAAACTCGGGAGTTCTTTATTAATAGTCGGCTCTCCCCCGCAGATTACTATTCCTTCCAGCAAGTCCTGTCTTTCTTTTAAAAAGGAAAACAATTCTTTCTCTGTTATTTTGGGCTGTTTCTTAATCCTTTCCGGTAAGACAAGCTCTGAAGAATAACACCAGGGACACTTGAGATTGCAGCCTACAAGAAAAACCGTAGCAGCTAGCCTGCCCGGATAATCTATTAAGGTAAGTCTTTGTAAGCCCCCGATAATCATGATTTTATCTTGAATTCTTTTCTCTCTTTGAACTCCTGCTTCTTGCCCGTATGCCACTGGCTTACTGGCCTGATATATCCCACTATTCTGGAATAAACCTCACAAGGCTGTTCAATGGTGCACTTAGGACAATAGAAATGCTCTCCGGCTAAATAACCATGAGTTGGGCAGATAGAAAAAGTGGGGGTTAGGGTAATATAAGGCAGGTGAAATTTCTCAAATACTTTCTTAACAATTGCCTTGGCTGATTCAGGGTCACTGATTTTCTCTCCCAAAAACAGGTGTAAAACCGTGCCACCTGTATAACGGCACTGTAATTCATCCTGGAGCTTCAAGGCCTGGAAAGCATCGTCAGTATAATCAACCGGGAGCTGAGAGGAATTAGTATAATAAGGAGCTTTCTTAGTGCCGGCAGTAATAATATCAGGATATTTCTCTCTATCGGCTTTTGCCTGCCGGTAGCTTGTTCCCTCTCCGGGAGTTGCTTCAAGATTATATAAATAGCCTGTTTCTTTCTGGTATTTTACCAACCTTTCTCTCATAAAATCCAATACTTCCAGAGCAAACTTTCTGCCCCGCTTAGAGCCGACATTCTCTCCCAAAAAATTCAGCAGGGACTCGTTCATGCCCATTAAGCCAATAGTTGAGAAATGATTCCCAAAATAGGAATTACGTATTTTCTTGACTGACTCTAAATAGAACTTTGAATAAGGATAAAGCCCTTTTTCTATAAAATTATCTAAAGCCTTTCTTTTAATCTCCAGGCTCTCTTTGGCTAAATCCATTATCTTGCCCAACCTTTCAAAAAAATCCTTCTTGGTCTTGGAAAGATAGCCTACCCTGGACATATTTATAGTTACTACCCCAATACTTCCAGTAAGAGGGGCTGACCCAAACAAACCTCCTCCTCTCTTATATAATTCCTTATTAGATAATCTTAATCGACAACACATACTCCTAACATCCTCTGGACTCATATCTGACTGAATAAAGTTCTGGAAATAATTGACTCCGTATTTTGCTGTTGCCTCCCATAAAGGCTCTAAAGCTGGATTATTCCATTCAAAATCCTTGGTAATAGAAACTGTTGGAATAGGAAAAGTAAAAGGCCTGCCCTTAGCATCCCCCTCCATTAAACCTTCATAAAAAGCCCTGATAAACATATCCATTTCCTCCTTGAACTCTCCATAAGTTTCTTCTTGTGGCTTGCCTCCGATAAGAACTGGCTGCTTGGCTAAAAAAGAAGGCGGTTTAATATCAAGAGTAACATTAAGGAATGGTGTTTGGAATCCAACTCTAGTCGGCACCATACAATTATATAAAAATTCCTGCATTGCCTGTTTAACTTGCTTATAAGTTAATCCGTCATAACGAATGAACGGAGCTAATAAAGTATCGAAATTAGAAACAGCTTGGGCACCAGCGCTTTCACCTTGAAGTGTATAGAAGAAATTAACCAATTGGCCTAAAGCGGTTCTTAAATGTTTTGGCGGACGACATTCTAATTTGCCCGGTACTCCTCTGAATCCTCTTTTCAGTAAATCATAAAGATCCCAGCCACAACAGTAAGTGCTAATACTTTCCAAGTCATGAATATGCATATCCTCGTCAAAACCTGCTTCTCTTACTTCTTTAGGATAAATCTTATTCAGCCAGTATTTCTTGGAAACATCAGAAATAGCATATTGGTTTAAGCCCTGAAGAGAAAAAGTCATGTTAGCGTTCTCATAAATCTGCCAGTCAAGCTCTTTAAGATACTTATCAATTCTTTCACTGGACTCGTCAACAACTGCTACTGCCTCTCTAATTCTTCTTCTCTGCTCTCTGTAGAGAATATAGGCCCTGGCTGTATCAACTAATCCTTCCAAAATTAAAATCTCCTCAACAATATCCTGAATTTGTTCTACTTGAGGAGTTTCATCTTGTTTAAAGCGCCTGTTTAAAATATCAACCACTCTATTAGAAAGCCTTTTAGACTTTTTTCCATCACCCTGATCAGTAGCAGTTATCGCCTTAAAAATAGCATCGGTAATCTTAATCTGATCAAAGTCTACAACTGTCCCATCTCTCTTTTTGACCTTTTTAATCTTGTTTTTCATAAAAAAATAAGAGTCAACCCCTCACAACTTTTTGTTATATTAATTCTTTTCAATATTTATTTTGAAAAGTGGTGAGGGGTCAATTACTCTATTTTAACCTATGAGAAAACTAGGTCAAGCCCGTTAAATTGTGGATAAGTCAGGATTTAGAACCCAGTAGCAATAACTGTCACTTTTATCTCCCCTTTATTCAGTTTTTCATCCTGAATAGCTCCAAATATCACCCTGGCGTCTGCAGAAACCTCATGCATAATCAATTTGGCAGCCTCATCTATCTCAGTCAAGCTTATATCCTTGCCCCCAGACACATTAAAGAGTACTCCTTTGGCTCCCCGGCAGGATAAATCCAAAAGAGGAGAGTTAAGAGCCTTGCCAGCTGCCTGTTTTGCCCTTTCCGGGCCTCTGGCTTTGCCTATTCCAAAAAGAGCTGAACCAGAGTTCTTCATAATTGCCCTGATATCAGCAAAATCAACATTAATTATGCCTGGCAGGACTACCAAATCAGAAATGCCCTGGACAGCCTGCCTGAGAATTTCATCGCAAAACCAGAAAGCATTTAAAACTGTAACATTGTTATCTAAGACAGAAAGCAGTTTATTGTTAGAAATAACAATTAGAGCATCTACTTTTGTTTTAAGATTCCTCAAGCTGCTCTGGGCAATCTCCATCCGCTGAACGCCTTCAAAAGAAAAAGGCGTAGTAACTACTGCCAAAGTTAAAGCTCCTGATTTTTTAGCAACATCAGCTACAACTGCTGAAGCGCTTGAACCACAGCCTCCACCTAAACCGCAAGTGACAAAAACCATATCTGCACCAGATAAAACTTCTTTTATATCTTCTCTCTGCTCTTCAGCTGCCTGCTTCCCTATTTCAGGATTCATGCCTGTTCCTAGCCCCTTGGTCAGGTTTCTACCGATAAGGATTTTCTTATGAGCTCTTGTTTTCTGCAAATCCTGGGCATCAGCATTTACAGCAACCAATTCCACCCCTTTTATCCTGTATTTCATCATTCTGGAAACAACATTGCCTCCTGATCCTCCCACTCCAATTACTTTTATTAATATGTTTGAGCTTGATTTCATGGAACAAATATTTTAGCAATTGATTTACCTAGTTTTTTTGTCTTCTCCCCAATTCCCCAGCGGTAACTCCTGACATTAGACTCCTCTTCTAATTCAATTCCTTCTAAAACCAGACCCATAAGAGTAGATAAGCTGGGCTCGGCTTGAAACCCAGGAAGCCCTTTGGGAATTCCTATCCGGCAAGGAAGCCTTAGTTCTTTTTTGGCTAAATCTTTAATACCAGGAAGTTTTGCCCCGCCGCCAGTCAACACCACTCCAGCTGGCAGCATTTCCTGACGACAAGCTTTTCTCAATTCCTTATCAACCAAATTAAATATCTCACAAACCCTGGCATCAACTATATCCATTAAAAGCTTTGTTGAAAAACTAAGAGGCTCTTCTGCTTCAAGCTTAATCTTTTTCCCTGTTTTTCTAGAACTTCCCTTGCAAGTAGCGAATTCAAGCTTTATTTTCTCAGCTGTATCAATATCTGTTTTAAGACAAATAGCAATGTCATTGGTAATATGGCCTGAACCAACTGGCAGAATAGCTGCATGGATTAAATTGCCCTCTTCAAAAACGGCCATCCCAGTGGTGCCAGCTCCGATATCTAAAACACAAACTCCAAGTTCTTTTTCTCTTGGAGTTAAAACTGCTTTAGCGCTGGCCAAAGGATCAGCAACTAAATCATTGATTTGAAGACCAGAGCTTTCAATGCTCTGGCTGGAGTTCTTGATATAGGGAGAAAAACCGCAGAGAAGTAAAGCCTCGGCTTCTAGCCTTACTCCCTCCATGCCGACAACTTCTTTTACTCCTCCCTCCCCATCAACAATAAATTCTCTGGGGAAAGTCTGAATAATCTCATTATTTGAAGAGAGAGAAACAGCTCTGGCTGCCTGCAAAACCCTATCTACATCCTCTTCTGATATTTTCCTGTCAGCCCGAGAAACAGAAACCAGTCCTTTGGAACAAGCAGAATGGATATGGCCTCCTCCAATATTAGCATAAACACTTTCTATCCTTCTGCCAGAATTCCTACTGGCTCTTTCTATCAAGGAAGAAATTGTCTCAGCTGTGTTCTTAATATTAATAACTACTCCTTTTCTTACTCCCAAAGAAACTTCCTGCTCCTGGGCAATAATTTCCAAGCTTTCTTCTCCCGGCTTTTTAATAATGGAGAGCAGTTTGATAGAACCGGAGCCGATATCTAAAGCATTGATAATATATGATCTAGGCATAATTTTCAATTTCTAAAGCTTGCTTTACTATTTATTTAAATAATGATTTTGTTTCTTTTCCATTAATTTTCCGTGCTTATAGCCTAAAACATGGAGAATCCCGTGGATTAAAACTTTAGCCATATCTTCTTTCTTAACTACTGCTGAACAAATAACTATTTCGTTCAAGTCCTGGCCAAAAGACAAAACATCTGTTACTTTATCCTCTCTGCGGTATTTCTTATTAAGCTCTTTTATTGTTTTTTTACCGACAAAAGCAATGGATATATTTTCTTTTCTATTCTCGCCTTTTAAAACTTTTTTGGCAAGTCCTTTTAAAAAACCTTCGTCAATTCTTCTCTTGGTTAGGTTATTAATCTCTATCATTGCTTAATATTTCTTTTACAATTCTGCTTACTTCACCTCCATCTGCCTTTCCTTTTATATCGGGCCTTAATTCAGCCATTACTTTACCCATATCTTTTATTTCTAAAGCATTGGTCTTCTCAACAGCTTTTTCAACTAAGCCCCTGATCTCTTCTTCAGAAAGCTGTTCGGGCAGATACTTCTCTAAAACCTTTAGTTCTGCTCTTTCCTTGTCAGCCAAGTCTTTCCTTTCGCCTTTTTCAAACTCCTTTATAGCTTCTTTTCTTTTTTTAGCCTCAGAAGAAACAACATCTATTAATTCCTCCTCGGTAAGTTCTTCTTCCTTTGTTTTATACTTCTTTTCTTTTTCCTTATTGGAAACAGCAGCCAAGAGCATACGCAAAGTAGAACGAGAGACTTCATTGTTTTCCTTTACTGCTTTGTTTAAATCGTTTTGAAGGTCTTTTTTCAACATTATTTTGATTTACCTAATTTCTCCATTTTTTCGTATTCCTTTTTCAATTCTTCTCTTCTTAAAGCAGAACGTTTCTTCATCTGGTTGCTTTTTGGCCTTTTTCTAAAACGGGCTTTTCTCGCCCTAAGCAAAATACCGCTTTGTTTCATTCTTCTGGAAAAGCGGCGAACTAAGTTTTGCGAGGTTTCCCTGCCTTCTTTTTTGATTTCTAAAGCCATAATTTTCTAAAAATTTCTAAAGCTTGCTTTAATAATTATTTGCTGAATAAATGCATGTGGATATGGTCTATAATCTGACCAGCTCCTCTGCCCGTATTAATTCTTAATCTATAACTTTTTAAATCCTTGCTAATTTTTTGAGCGGTTAAAATCATATCCCCCATTAATTCCCTGTCTTCTGGCTTAAGGTGAGCTACTGAATCAATGTGTTTCTTGGGAATAATTAAAAGGTGGATAGGGGCGCTGGGATTAATGTCTTTGATAACAATAAACTTCTCGTCTTCATATATATAGTCGGCTGGCTCTTGTTTAGATATAATCTTGCAAAAGACACAATCCATAATTTTCCTAAAATTTCTAAAGCTTGCTTTAATAATTATTTCTAATTTCTAAAGCTTGTCTTTAATAATTATATATTTAATTTCCAAAACTTGTTTTAATAATTATTTTATTTTATTTTTTATCTTTGCTACCGCCTCTTCCAACTTAACTGTTTCCTGCTTTCCATTCTGCATATCCCGAATTATAACTACCCCGTCTAAAGCCTCCTTCTGGCCAAGAATCAAAGTATATCTGGCTCCAATCTTATCAGCCCTGTTTAACTGGACTTTCAGAGAGTCGCGACCAAAAGATTCAGCTACTTTTATTCTTGCTTTTCTGAAATTCTCTAAAAGGCTCAAGCTCTTTCTTTTGGCTAGACTTCCAAGCTGAGCTAAAAATACCTGGGTTTCAACTTCTTTGCCAGTCTTTACGTCCTGATTCTTCATTAGAGAAATAATTCTTTCTATACCAACTGCTACCCCGCAGGCTGGGACGTCTCTACCTCCTAAAATCTTAATAAGCCTGTCATACCTTCCTCCTCCTCCTAAAGCGTTTTTGGAATCTTCTTCTGTTTCAGAAAATATTTCAAAGACTGTCTTAGTATAGTAATCAAGGCCTCTGACTAAATGTGGATTAAGATTGTAAGGAAGCTCAATCTCGTCTAAAAACTCTAAAACCTCTTTAAAATGAGTGTGACATTGGTCGCAGAGATGATCTAATATCTGAGGCGCTTCAGCTTTTATAGGTTGACATTTTTCCTGTTTACAGTCAAGCACTCTTAAAACGTTTTCCTTGATTCTTTTCTTGCAGTCAGGACATAAAGAAGATTCTCTGGATTTTAAATAGTTTGACAAGAGCTTTTTATAATAGGGACGACAATTGCTGTCTCCAATGCTGTTTACCTCTATAACAAGATTCTTTAATTTAAGTTCTTTTAAAACATTATAGGTAATCTGGATAACCTGGGCGTCAATCACAGCGTTGCTTTCCCCAAAGATCTCAAAGCCAAACTGCCAGAACTGACGATACCTCCCCGACTGAGGCCTTTCATAACGATAGCAGGGGCCAAAATACCAGAGCTTCAAAGGCTGGGGCAGACTATACATTCCATGCTCAATATAGGACCTGACAACCGGAGCTGTCCATTCCGGCCTTAAGCTTAAAGCATCTCCTCCTTTGGTTTTCAAACTGTACATCTCCTTCTTAACAATATCGGTAGCTAATCCTATTCCTTTGGAAAAAAGCTCTGTTTCTTCTAAAATAGGGGTATCAATTTTCCCAAATCCGTAGAAATCAGCAATATTAGAAACTACATCATAGATTCTTTGATAATATTTCTGGTCTTCAGGCAGAATATCATGCATTCCTGTTGGAGTTTGAAATTTGGGTTTCTTAGCCATTAATTAAGCTAAAGCTTGTTATACTAATAAGATGGGATACTAAACTTCTCTAAAGAATTAATAGGCCAGGCTCTTAAAAATACCCTGCCAATGATATTCTCTTCTGGCAGAGCACCGAATCTTCTTGAATCAAAGGAAAACCCCCTGTTATCGCCCAGAACAAAATACTCCTCCTTTCCTAAAACAACTATCGTATCTCCAGAAGTAGACAAATCAGATAGGTAATCTGTTTCATCTAAAATATAGGTTCCCTTCTCATTATAGATTGTTATCTTTCCTTCTTTAATCTCTACTGTTTCTCCGGGAAGACCGATAACTCTTTTAATAAACCTCTGGGAGGGATTTAAAGGATACTTGAAAACAATAACTTCCCCTCTTTGAGCATCTTTGAATCTGTAAGTAATCTCATCAATAATCAAATAATCACCGTTTTCAAAATTAGGATCCATTGACTCTCCCCTAACGAAAAACGGCTGGAACAAAAAGTACCTAATAGGAATTACTATTGCTGCAGCAATAATAATTATTTTTACAAGTTCTATAATAAAAGAATTCTTTTTATCCGAAGATTTGTTCTTTATGATATCCATAATATTATTATCTATTCTACCAGATATTTTCTTTTTATGCAACAATAAAAAAGCTGAGATTAAAAAATCTCAGCCTATCCAGTGGGATTTGTTTTTCGCTGCGTTATGCGCCGGTTTTTTCTTTTTCCTACAATGCTGCAAACTGGTCAATTTTCTTCTTTCTTACTGGGCCGTAGAACAATTCCTGTCTTTTCATGATACATTTCCTTTCTGGCCTAAGGCCAAAAAACAATAATATTACACCCTTTTCTAAAACCAGGGCTAAGTACCAAAAGAACTAAAAAAGAACTTTTTTTAGAATAACAAAATAAAAACACAGGATCAATAAAGTTTTCTACAACTCTTAAAAATGCTATGATAAAGTAATGATTATTATAGCGCTTATTATAGGACTGGGCAATCCAGGAAAAAAATACAGCAATACTCGACATAATATTGGTTTTGAGATTATTGATAAACTATCTGAAAAAAACAACTTTCCTGAATTCAGGTTTTCTAAAAAGTTTGATGCTTTGATTTCAGAAAAAGACAATATAATCTTAGTCAAACCCCAGACCTTTATGAACCAGTCGGGGAAATCTGTTAGAGCTATAACATCTTTCTATAAAACAAAAGAATTAATTGTAATCCATGATGATATTGACCTGCTCTTAGGAAAAATAAGAGTTTCTGAAAACAGAGGAGGAGCTGGCCACAAAGGAGTTGAATCAATAATAAAACATTTAGGAACAAAAGACTTTACCAGAATAAGAATAGGAATCCAGCCAGAAAAAGGAAAGCCAAATAATGTAGAAAAGTTTGTTCTCCAAAGATTCAAGAAAGAGGAAATAAAGCAAATCAAAAAAGAAGCAATAAAAAAGCTTAGCCAATTACTTGACTAAGCCTAGGGCTTCAGGGGTGGCGATAACGCACTTAATGTATCCAATAGATGCTTTTTTTTCTTTCCCGACTGTAAATAAAAATTTCTTCCCCGAGATAACAACGAACATTTTTTCTTCTTCCGGTCCTGATAATATTTTGTGCCTGATATCCCGCTCTTTTATTTTAATTTGTAATAGATCATTAGGTATAATAAATTCCTTAAGGGATAGTTGGTTAATCTTTGAATAGGCAAAGACTTTCCCTTTAATAAAATCAGAATGTTCAATCGCCCAAACAACTCCTAAAAGCTGGGCTGCCATTTCCGGAATATCCGCCCCTCTAAAAACTAAATGCTCTCCTCCTATCTTATGGCTTCCCTGACCACAAGATTGTTCTGTCACCAAAAAATCTCCTATATAATCACTGCCTGATTTAAAAACATTATCCAAAAAAATTATATCTGAGGAATAAGGAATTATTTTTTTAATCTCTTCTCTGCTCGCAACCCTTTTTTTCTTTAAAAACATATTGCACCTTCTTCCTTTCTTGTTAAAGTACGTTAGTTGTGTATAATAATACAATATATAAAGATATATTTCAAGCTTTATTAAAGCGAGCTTTGGAAATTATTAAAACAAGTTTTAGAAACTAATAATTATGAACCTAATAATAGTTGAAAGTCCGACTAAATCAAAAACAATTGCCAACTTTCTAGGCCAAGATTACAAAGTCTTATCTTCTTTTGGTCATGTCCGGGATCTCCCTAAAAGCACCTTAGGAATAGAGATTGAAGAGAATTTCAAACCTAAATACATAATTCCTTTAAAATCAAGAAAGGTTATCAAAGAATTAAAAGAGGAGTCAGAAAAAGCAAAAGCAGTTATTCTGGCTACTGATGAAGATAGAGAAGGAGAAGCTATTGCCTGGCACCTTTCTGAAACTCTTGAACTAGACAAACCCCAGAGAATTGTTTTCCATGAAATCACTAAATCAGCCATTAAGCAAGCTTTAGAAAACCCCGGAGAAATCAATAAGGATTTGGTTGATGCCCAGCAAGCCAGAAGAGTTTTAGACAGATTAGTTGGCTACAAACTCTCCCCTTTTCTCTGGAAAAAGGTTGCCAAGGGTTTATCAGCTGGAAGAGTCCAGTCAGTAACAGTAAGATTAGTTGTTGAAAGAGAGAAAGAAATCAAAGACTTTCTTCCCCAGGAATACTGGAGTATTGAAGCTTTATTTAAAAAAGGATTCCGGGCTTTATTAATAAAGAAAGACAATAAACCTATAGCTAAGCTGGATATTAAGAACAAAAAGCAGGCAGAAGACATTATCAAAGATTTGGAAAAAGTTGACTACTTAGTTGAGAATATTGAGAAAAAAGAAATAAGAAGAAATCCCCTCCCTCCTTTTACCACCAGCACTCTGCAGCAGGAAGCCTGGAAAAGATTCAGGTTCCCAGCTAAATTCACAATGAGAGTTGCTCAACAGCTTTATGAAAGAGGACATATTACTTATCATAGAACTGATTCGGTAAACCTTTCCCAATTATCTTTAAATATAGCTAGAAAATACATTGAGAATAAATACGGAAAAAACTACTATAATTTCAGAAAGTACAAATCAAAAGGCAAGGTTCAAGAAGCTCATGAAGCTGTAAGACCTACTTATTTAGACAAAGAGCCTAAGCTTGATAAAAACCAGGAAAAACTTTATGAGCTTATAAAAACAAGATTCATAGCCTGCCAGATGTCCCAGGCAGTATTTGATTCTACCAGCATAGATATAAATGCAAAGCCTTTGGACAACAAAACCAAGAACTACATTTTCAGAGCTAATGGCCAAGTAATGAAGTTTGATGGATTCCTTAAGGTTTATCCAATGAAGTTTGAACAGACTGATTTACCGGAATTAAAAAAGGACGAACAATTAGAATTAGACAAACTAATACCTTCCCAACACTTCACCCAGCCTCCAGCCAGATATACTGAAGCAACCCTAATTAAAGCCTTAGAAGAAGAAGGCATAGGTCGGCCTTCAACCTATGCTCCGATTATCTCTACTATTCAAGCTAGAAACTATATTGAAAAGAACGAGCAGAAAAGATTCCAGCCCACGGAAATAGGAACAATAGTCAACAATCTTTTGGTAGCCCATTTCTCTAATATTGTTGATATCAAGTTTACTGCTAAAATGGAGGAGGAATTAGACGATATTGCCCAGGGAAAAGAAAAATGGACTCAAGTCTGCAAAGAGTTTTATACTCCTTTTGAAAAGAATCTTGAAGAAAAATATAAGGAAGTTGATAAAAAAGAAATAAGTGAAAAAGAGACTGATAAGAAATGTCCGGAATGCGATTCTCCTCTGGTTATAAAATTAGGCAGGTTTGGAAAGTTCTACGCCTGTTCTGCTTTTCCAGACTGCAAATATACTGAATCTTTAGAAGAAAATGCTTTAAATATACCCTGCCCTAGATGCGGAAAAGGAAAAATAGTTGAAAAAAGAACCAAAAGAAAGAAAATATTCTATGGCTGCAACCAGTTTCCCGACTGCGACTTTGCTCTTTGGGACAAACCAATAAATGAAAAATGCCCAGAATGTGATTCTCTTTTAATAGAAACAAAAAAGGGCAAGAAATGCTCTAATAAAGATTGCCAATCTAATAAAAATATGGTAAAATAATCATATTGGCCGAGGTGGCGGAATTGGTTTACGCGCAGCACTCAAAATGCTGTGGGAGCAATCCCATGTGGGTTCGAGTCCCACCCTCGGCACACTAAAAAACTAGGTTTTAGCCTAGTTTTTTAATTGAGAAAGATTCTTTAAAAGACAGGCAATAGTCATTGGCCCGGTTCCTCCAATAGGAGGAGTAATATATGAGGCTTTTAATTTTACTCTTTCAAAGTCGACATCAGGACCAAAATCAATTATAACAGCTCCTTCTTTAATATCTTTAATAATATTCTTCTCCCCTGCTCCAGAAATAATAACATCAGCTTCTAAAAGATGCTTGCTAATGTCCTCTGTAGACTGGTCAACTATCTGGAATTCCAATCCCTGGCTTTCCAGCCATTGAGCAATGGGCTTTCCAACCAGTCTTCCTTTTCCAACCACAAGCATATTCTTCCCTTCCAGAGAAATATCATATTCTTTTAAAAACTCTTCTACCACGCAGACAATAGGAGATTTATTAGAAGAAACAAAACCTTCAACATCTTTATCAGCCGGAATCAGATCTAAAACCCTCTGAACATCTAATTGTTTAGGCAAAGGCAGTTGAATAAGAATTCCTGTATTATCCTGTTTAGCAATATCTTTTATTTGCTTCTCTAATTCTTCTTGTTTAATATCTGAAGAAAAACTAAATAACTGAAAATATATCCCATATTTTTCACAGGCTTGTCTTTTTTTAGAAACATATAGTTTAGAGCTTGGGTCATCCCCTACCAAAACAACGGCTAATTTCAGCCGCTTTTCTTTTATTTCAAGACTATTCAAAATCTTATTAGCTAATTTTTTACCATCTAAAATCATAGGTTTTTAAAATTAAATAATGTGCTTTTTGAAAACTTGGAGGGTTGGGTGGGTTTGAATCCTGCTAAAAGCAGGATTGTTTGAAAAAAGCACATTATTTAATTTTTCAGGGTAAAGGAAACCCTTTGCAAAGTTTCTTAATTTCCTTTCTAACTCTTGAACAATTCTTCTCATCATTTATTACATCATTTATCCAGGAAGCTATTATTTTCATTTCTTTTTCCTTCATTCCTCTGGTAGTAATAGCTGGGGTTCCCATTCTTAAGCCAGAAGGCTTAAAAGGAGGATTGGGATCAAAAGGAATGCTGTTCTTGTTCACAGTAATGCCGGCTTTTTCCAGTCTGTCCTGGGCTTCTGGACCCAAAACTCCTTTATTCCTTAAATCTATTAATATTAAATGATTGTCTGTCCCATTGGTAATTAGCTTAAAACCATATTTCATTAATTCTGAAGCCAGAGCTTTGGCATTTTTAACTATCTGGGCTCCGTATTTCTTAAAACCAGGAGTAGCAGCTTCTTTTAAGCAGACAGCAATAGCCGCAATGCTGTTTTCATGAGGTCCTCCTTGCAAGCCAGGGAAAATAGCCTTGTCTATTTTCTTGGGTAAGTCAGGGTCTTTTCTCAAGCCCTTCTTGGTTACCAATATCATTGCTCCCCTTGGCCCTCTTAATGTTTTATGAGTTGTAGTAGTAACAATATGGACATAAGGAACAGGACTGGGATGAACTCCAGCTACAACCAAACCAGCAATGTGGGCAATATCAGCAGCTAGATAAGCATCCTGGCTAATCTGGGACAATTTCTTCCAATTGAATATCCTGGGATAAGCAGTTGCTCCTACCCAGATAAGCTTGGGTTTGGTCTTCTTAATCAGCTTAGCCATTTTGTCATAATCAAGAAGATTAGTCTTTTTATCAACCTCATACTGGACTGAATTATAGTACTTGGCAGAGAAGTTAACTTTCCAGCCGTGGGTTAAATGCCCGCCATGAGGAAGAGACATGCCCATTGCTGTGTCTCCAGGATTAAGAACAGCAAAATAAACAGCTTGGTTGGCTGGAGAGCCGGAATAAGGCTGAACATTAGCATGAACTACTTTAAATAATTTCTTAGCCCTTTCCCGACAGATATTCTCTATCTGGTCATAATATTCCAAGCCAGCATAATACCTCTTGCCTGGATAGCCCTCAGCATACTTATCAGTTAAAAGAGAACCTAAAGCTTCTCTAACATCAGGAGAGGTATGATTTTCAGAAGGAATCATTTCTAACGAAGTTTTTTGTCTTTCTATTTCCTTTTTGATTAAGTTTTTAATCTGGGAATCCTTCATGGTCTTAATATTTCAGGTTTCTTCTTAGTTAAATCAATTATAATAGAAGAAGAGCTTGGAGAAAGGTTATTGGCATTTAATACCAAATCGGGCTTGTAATCACTATTCTCAAACTGGTCAAGAACCTCATTGATTTTAATGGTGGATCCCCGACCAGAGATATTAGCTGAAGTTCCTGTTAAAGGTTTATTAAACTTAGAAAGAATATCATTAATCAGCTTGTAGTCAGGTATTCTCAAGGCAATAGTGTTTTTATTGCAAAAAAGCTCATCTACCAAACCAGGCCTCTTTTTCCTTTTCAGAATTACAGTTATCTTGCCAGGCCAAACCTCTTTTAAAAAACGCTCCTGTTTTTCATCTATCACAGCTATTTTTTTAGCCATTTCAATGTCTTTGACAAAAATAGGGATTGGCTTGCTCTTATCCCTGGCTTTAATCTTGAATATCTTCTCTACTGCTTTTTTATTGCCAGGATCAGCTAAAAGTCCGTAAACAGTATCAGTGGGAGCAACTACAACCTGTCCTCTTTCCAAAAACTCTATTGTTTTTTTAACCACGTCCTTAGCCCGGTAAGAAATAATATGAAAATGCCTGTTTTTCCAAAAGAGCTTTTTAAACTTGTTAAAAGACTTTAAAAAGTAGGACACTTTTATTATATCAGCTGGGTTTCCGAAATCCAGCCAAAAGTCCCTTATTCTCTGAATCTTGACCTTCTTTTCCTTGGCTAAAAGACTAATAGCATCAGTGATTTCGTATTCTCCCCGAGGAGACTTTCTAATCATCTTAATCTTTTGAAAGATATCAGAATTAAACTTGTAAAGTCCAGTATTAACTATATTGCCAACATATTTCTTAGGCTTCTCAAGAATCTTCTTTAACAAACCATTCTCTTCTATAAAAACTCCGTATTTTTCAGGATTCTTGCGATAAATTCCAGCTACATAGCTGTATTTTCCATTCTTATTCATTGCCTTCAAATCCCTAACAGAATAAAGGTTATCTCCGCACAAGTAAACAAATGGGCTCTTTTTAACAATATCTTTAACACAGATTAAGGGACAAGCAGTGCCGTATTTCTTTTCCTTGGGACCTAGAATATCATACTGGCTGACTACTATTATTTTATACTGATTAAGCCTTAAGCTTTTTAAAGGCGGTTTGTATTCTTCTAAAAACTCTTCTATCAACTCTTCTTTATACCCTACTACTAAGATTAACTCCCTATAACCAGCTAAAAATATATTATCCAGCAGATAAGCTAAAAAGGGTCTTTTCTTAACCCTGATAAGATGCTTTGATTTATTTGTAGTCAGATGCAGCATCCGGGTTCCTTCCCCAGCCGCAGCAATGACAACTTTTTTAGTCATGTTTTGAATCTCTCTGAGCCAGTTTAAAGGCTTTTAGGTTCATGTCAAGATAAGCTCTAGGAATAATCCTGTTAATAGCTTTAGAAATAGAGCTTGGTTTCAAAGGAAGCAGTTTCTTAAAACTGGCATAGCTGACTAAATAAACACCGCTTAAAACCTCTTTGCCCAGCTCTTTTCTGCAGGTTTCAGCAGCAGAAATAATATATTTCTTCCCTTTTACTAATTTATTTAGCTTCTTTTCAATCTCTTTTTCTGAAAGAGTGCCGATAAAAGGCAGAGAATAGCAGTTAATCAGAAAAGCAGTCTTGGAATTAGCATAAGATAGGGTTCTTAAAGCTTCCAGATTTTCTAGGCTGATAACCAAATCAGCTGAGCCCAAAGCAACTAAAGGAGAATAGATTTTCTTACCTATTCTTATATGAGTGTTAATGCTTCCTCCTCTTTGGGACAAGCCGTGAAGCTCAGTAGTCTTAATATCATAACCCTGAATAATAGCTGCTTCAGCAATAATCTGGAGCAGAGTGATTAATCCCTGGCCACCTGTTCCAGCCACAATAATATTAAATGTCTTTTTCATAATTTCTTGCGCTTCATTCTCCTTGCCCATAAGGCGCAGATTCTTTTAGCGACAATTACAGAAACTTCTTTTTTATTTAAAAAGCTTTTGAGAACAGACTTAAACTCATTGATATTTTCAGGATCAATAACCCTTACATGCTTAACCCCGCAGGCTTTAACAATATCTTCTATTTTAAGGTCTGTAGTATCTTCTCCCATTCCTGTTCTACCCATGCCTGGATTAGGCTGATGACCGGTCATAGCAGTAATCCTGTTATCCATAATAATAATCAAAGGATTAGATTTGTTGTAAACAGTATTGATAATAGCTGGAATGCCGGCATGGAAAAAACTGGAATCCCCCATAAAGGTTATCAGCTTCTGCTTGTCTTTCACTGCTTTCTTAATTCCATGAGCTACGCCAATTGAAGAACCCATACAAAGAAGATAATCCTGCATTTGATGAGGAGGAAAACCAGCCAGCATATAACAGCCAATTCCTCCACCGAATATAGTGCCTTTAGGAGCCACTTCCTTAACAGCAGAAAATACAAACCAGTAAGGGCATTCTGGGCATAATCTGGGAAAACGCTTGGGCAGGTCCAAACTAACACTTTTAGAAACCTTATACTTCTTATTAGCAAACTTCCCAATAGCCAATCCAACTATATCCACATTAAACTCTCTACTAATAGGAAGTAAATCCTTGCCATAGACCTTCAGCTTAGGATTAACATCTTTAGCCAGAGCATTTACTTCTTTTTCCAAATAGCCTTCTAATTCCTCTACAATCAATACTTTTTTAAGATTCTTAATAAAAGATTTTATCTTTTTCTCAGGCAGAGGATAAAAAAATCCCAGCTTTAAAACCGGAATATTCAGCTTTTCTAAAACCTCTTTTACATATAAATAGGAAACTCCTGATGTTATAATCCCTATACTCCCCTTTCCTTCTATCTTATTAATTGAAGAATCTTGATAAGCCTTTTTAATCTTTTCTATTTTACCAAGTAATTCATCTTTCATTTCTAAAACCCTAGGAGGCATAGTAACAAATTTCTTAACATCTTTGACAAATAGAGCTTTAGGCCTAGCTTTTTTAACAAGACCTATAGAAACAGGCATTCTCTGGTGGGCCACCCTAGTGGTTGTTCTTAAAACAACTGGAATATTAAACTTCTCTGAAATCTGAAAGCCTAACTTAACAAAATCCTTAGCTTCCTGAGCATCAGAAGGCTCTAGCATAGGAATATGACCGAGATAAGCAAAGCCCCTGGAATTCTGTTCTGTCTGGCCAGAACTCCAGCAAGAAGGATCATCAGCTATTACTATAACAGTAGGTCCTTTTGTTCCGGTATAAACAAAAGGCAGTAAGGCATCTAAAGCCACATTGGCTCCGAAGTGCTTCATGGCTACCAAACACTTCAAACCAGCATAGCTTGCTCCAATGCTGGCTTCCAAAGCTGTCTTCTCGTTAGGAGAAAACTCAAAGTAAACATTATGCTTCTTAGCAATCTCTCCAAAGATATTCCCTATTTCAGAGGAAGGAGTGCCGGGATAAGCAGAAACAAACTCTACTCCTGCTTCCAGAGCTCCCTGAACTATTGCTTCATTGCCTAATAAGACTTTTTTCATAAAACAAAATTAATTAACTTTCCTTTTATAAATATTGTTTTCTTAATCTTCTCTTTTCCTATCCATTTTACCACCTTACTGCTTGCTAAAGCAATCTTCTTGGCTTGAGCTTCAGATATATTACTTTCAACCTCTATTTTGTCTCTAACTCTGCCGTTAATCTGGACTATTAGATTAACCTTTTTCTCTTTAATTAATTTCTTATCGTACTTAGGCCATTTCTGTTCAGAACATAATCCTTTAAACCCAGCTTGTCCGCCGAAGCTTAAAGAGCGTAGGCGGGCTCTCTGCCAAAGCTCTTCTGCTAAATGAGAAGCAAAGGGAAATAATAATATCAAAAGAGTAGAATAAGTCTCTTTAGAAACCTCTTTATCTATTTTATTAACCAGAATCATCAAAAAGGAAAGAGCAGTATTAAACTTTAACTCTTCAATATCCTCCCCTACTTTCTTAATTGTCTGGTTAATCAAACTATCTGAAACATTATCCTTATCGCTTATCTTGTCCTGAAGCTTCCAGACCTTTTCCAAGAACCTTTTTGCTCCTTTTAAGCCTTTGGTGTCCCAGGGAATAGCCTGTTCAAAAGGGCCTATAAACATTTCATAAACCCTTAGAGTGTCTGTTCCTTCTTCTTTAACAACCTTGTCTGGATTTATAACATTGCCTTTTGATTTAGACATCTTTACTCCTCCTGGGCCAAGAATAACCCCGTGGGATGTTCTCTTTTTATAGGGCTCTATAAAACTCTTAGGCACTGCTTTAATATCCCACAAGAACTTATAAATAAACCTAGAATAAAGCAAGTGAAGAGTAGTATGCTCCATTCCTCCGTTATACCAGTCAACAGGCATCCAATACTCCAGCTTCTTAGAATCAGCTAGTTTCTTATCATTCTGAGGATCGCAATATCTTAAATAATACCAGTTAGAACCAGCCCAGTTAGGCATAACATCTGTTTCTCTCTGGGCAGGACCTTTGCACTTAGGACACTTAACATTAAGCCAGTCCTTGGCTTTGGCTAAAGGAGATTCTCCTTTCTCGCTGGGCTTATAGCCTTTAACATTGGGAAGATCTACTGGCAGATCCTTTTCTAAAACAGGCTGCCACCCGCACTTAGGACAATTAATCATTGGAATAGGCTCTCCCCAGTATCTCTGCCTGGAAAAGACCCAGTCCCTGAGCTTATAATGAACCTTTTTCTCAGCCAAAGCTCTATTATTTAACCATTCTGTCATTCTTTCTCTGGCTTCTTCTGATTTCATCCCGCTGAAACGACTGGAATTAATCAAAAGACCTTCCTCTTCAAAAGCTTTTTTAAACCTTCCGTTGGAAAGAACCAAACTCGGCTCTTTTTTCTTATTATGAGGAACAATAACTTCCAGCATTGGAAGATTATACTTTCTGCTGAAGTCAAAATCACGCTGGTCATGGCAGGGAACAGACATTATTGCTCCTGTACCGTAATGCATTAAAACATAATCAGCTACGAAAATAGGTATTTTCCTGTTATTAACCGGGTTGGTAGCTTTAATCCCCCTTAATTCTATACCTGTCTTTTCCTTGTCTTCGGCTAATCTCTCTTTTTCTGCCTTGTTCTTAGACCTTTCAATATATTTCTCAACCTGGGAATAGTTTTTAATCTTATGCTTTAGTCTTTCAATTAAAGGATGCTCTGGAGCCAGGACAATATAGGTGCAGCCAAACAAAGTATCTATTCTGGTAGTAAATACATCTATTGCTAATTGATGATTATGAATAGGAAACTTTATCTCTGTTCCCTGGCTTCTTCCTATCCATTCTCTCTGGGATGTCTTAATCCTCTCTGAATAGTCTACCTTGTCCAAATCAGCCAATAATCTTTCGGCATAATCAGTAATCTTCAGCATCCACTGCTCTTTTTCTTTCTGAACTACTTCTCCTCCACAACGCTCACACTTATTATCAACAACCTCTTCATTAGCCAAACCTATTTTACAGCAGGTACACCAGTTAATAGGCATTTTGGCTTTGTAAGCCAGGCCCTTTTTAAACATTCGGACAAATATCCACTGGGTCCATTTATAGTAAGAAGGATCAGTAGTGTTTATCTCTCTAGACCAGTCAAAAGAAAGACCCAGAGATTTCTCTTGTCTCTTAAATACATCAGTATTCTTTTTAGTAGCTATACTGGGATGAATGCCTGTTTTAATAGCATAGTTTTCAGTAGGAAGACCAAAAGCATCCCAGCCCATAGGAAACAAAACATTAAACCCCTGCATTCTCTTTTTCTTGGCTAAAACATCCAAGCCAATGTAGGAACGGCAGTGACCAACATGAAGCCCGTCTCCAGAAGGATAAGGAAACTCAACCAAAACATAATATTTCGGCTTTTTAGACTTATCTGAAGCTTTAAAACATCCTTTCTCCTCCCATGTTTTCTGCCACTTTTTCTCTATTTTCTCTGGCCGGTATTTCTCCATATTATCCATAATAACATAAAAAAAGAGCTGTTTAAATGCTCTTTATATCTTAAACAAATCTAAAGTATTCTGAAAAGTCTTTTCAGCAACTTCTTCAAAAGAAACTGCTTTTATCTTGGCAATCTCCTTGGCAATGTATCTGACAAAAACAGGCTCGTTCCTTTCTTTCTCTGCCTGGGGAGGAGTTAAATAAGGACAATCTGTCTCTATGAGAATCTTATCCAAAGGAGTCTTCTCTATAACCTCTTTAAGATTAAGCTTGTAGATAATCCCGTTTATTCCTAAATAAAAGCCTAAATCTAAATACTTCTGAGCTTGTTCCCAATCACCAGTAAAGCAATGAACAACTCCTCTTAGATTATATTCTTTTAATATCTCAATTACATCATCATGAGCCATTCTGCAATGAATAATAACAGGCAGACCTAGCTCTTTAGCCAAATCAAGATGCTTTAGGAAAACCTCTTTCTGTTTATCCTTAAACTCTCCATAATCCCTGAAATAATCCAGACCAGTCTCCCCTATTGCTTTAACCTTATCAGACTCAGCCAGTTCCAGATACTTAACCTTATCAAACTCTTCATCTTTAGCGTGAATAGGATGAAGACCAACAGCAGCAAAAACATTGTCATATTTTCCAGCTATGTCTACTGCCTTCTTACTAGTAGAATATTTTGAACCAATATTTATCATCCAGACATTTTCGGACAGAGAACGTTTAATCACTTCATCAAAATCATTCTCAAAAGCCTTAAAGTTCAGATGAGCGTGAGAATC
Organism: uncultured Candidatus Saccharibacteria bacterium; assembly: GCA_964408385.1. Taxonomy (GTDB): domain Bacteria; phylum Patescibacteriota; class Minisyncoccia; order Minisyncoccales; family GWA2-38-27; genus CAYOZF01. The sequence continues at coordinate 47,092 of CAYOZF010000001.1, forward strand.
TATTAACATAATTCAAGATTATATATTTACACATTAGCGAATCAAGGTTCTGTTCCGCCTCAGCAGGACGTTCTTAATTCCGAAGGAACCAAGGTTCTGTCCCGCCTTGGCGGGACAGGTTCTTATATTATATCTTATCTGAATATATGAATAATT
>CAYOZF010000001.1:47347-102848 GCA_964408385.1 uncultured Candidatus Saccharibacteria bacterium
CCGCCTTGGCGGGACAGGTTCTTATATTATATCTTATCTGAATATATGAATAATTTCAAATAAAAAACACGGCCTTAAAACCATGTTTTTTAATTAACCTCCATATCTTCTTCTTAAGCCTCTATTATAAGATATGAGACTTGATAAAAGAATCCTTAAATCATCCACACTGAAACCCTGAAGATCTTTCTTTTTCCATCCCGGGTCTTCCCTATAGACCTTTTCAATTAATTCTAGCTTAATTTCTTCATATTTAGTCATCTGAAATATCCTTTCAAAGAACTATATTTGCGCTATATTTTAGGAAATAAAAGATTTCCTTTTTTGTTAATAAACTTATTATTTCTGACTATCTCTTTTTTAATCCTTTTTGCTGTTTCTGGCAAGAGCGGTTCTAATAATTCCGCTATATTGTCCAGACAAACCAATAAAGCTCCTAATACTTCGGGAGAATCCTTTTCCCATGGTTTTTCCTTTTCAATGTATTTATCACAAAAAGAAATCAAATCCCAGACAGCTTTTAAAGCCTCATTAAACTTAAAACTCTCTAAAGCTTTAATATATTCTTTCTTAGCTCTATCAATCTCTTTTTTAAGTGAATCATTATTTTTAAAACCTTTTTCAGCCATTGTTCTGACCCGAGCTAATAAGTTGCCTATACCAGAAGCTAAGTCAGAATTATATCTCTGTTCAAACTTCTCATAAGTAAAATCTCCGTCTTCTGCAGAAGGTATTTCTCTTAACAAGTAATATCTAACAGCATCTACTCCGTATTTCTTAACTAATTCAAAAGGATCAATTACATTGCCTAATGATTTAGACATTTTCTTACCATCAGCAGTAATAAATCCATGAACAAATATATTCTTAGGCAAATCTAATCCTAAAGACAAAAGCATAGCTGGCCAGATTAAAGCATGAAACTTTAGTATATCCTTGCCTATGCAGTGAATATCAGCTGGCCAGTATTTTTTAAACTGCTTGCTCTCTTCTGTATAACCAATAGCTGAAATATAGTTTGGAAGGGCGTCCGCCCAAACGTAAATTAACTGAGAGTCATCTCCAGGCACTGAAAAACCCCAGTACTTATCTTTAGCCCTGGAAAAACTAATGTCTTCTATGCCTGTTTTAATATATCCCAAGACCTCGTTCTTTCTGGCTTCGGGAATAATCCTTAATTCATCTTTTTTAATCTTCTGCTCTATCTCTTTTAAATACTTTGAAAGACGGAAAAAATAATTCTCTTCTTCAACCAGTTCTGGCTCTTTATTGTGATTAGGGCATTTTCCATCAACTAAATCCTTTTCCGTAATAAAAGCCTCGCAGCCAAAACAATAATATCCTTTGTACTTCTTCTTGTATATATCTTCATTCTTCTCTAATTTCAGCCAAAGCTTTTTTACTGCTGGCCAATGCCTTTTTTCATCAGTAGTCCTGATAAAATCATTATTAGAAAGATTCAAGAGCTTGGTTAATTCTTCAAACCTTTTTGAAACCTGGTCAGTAAACTCTTGAGAGCTTTTCCCAGCTTCTTCTGCTGCTCTCCTGATTTTTAAACCGTGCTCATCTGTACCAGTCAAGAAAAACACATCCTTGTTCAAAGATCTATTATAACGAGCTAAAACATCTGCCTGAATGCATTCTAAAGCAAACCCTATATGAGGAGGGGCATTTGTATAAGCAATGCTGGTTGTGATATAAAACTTGTTCATACAAAAAAAGAGGTTATTGCCTCTTTTTAACACAAAATCACCTAAACTACAACGACCTTCTTATCCCTCCTTCTTTGAAGAAACTCTTTAAAGAATTCAAAGAATATGCCGAACAAGGGAATTGAAAGCACAGCGCCCATCAAACCCCATAAGCTTCCTCCTACAACCAAAGAAACCAAAACCAAAGCTGGAGGCAGTCCTATAAACTTTTTCATTAAAATAGGAGACAAAACGCTGTTCTCAATCTGCTGGACAACAGTAAAAGCGATGATAATAAAGATTGCTTTAAGCTGGTTAACCGGGAAAATAAGAACAAACAAGACAACTCCTGTTAACAAAGGACCGATATAGGGAATAAAGTTAAACACTCCGGCGAACAAAGCTAAAGTAAAAGGATATTCTACATTGAAAAGCCTGAAGACAATATAGGAAGCCACTCCCACAAATAAACAGGCCAATAATCTGGCTCCAAACCAACCAGCAACCTTTTTCTGGCATCTAGACCAAACACTTAAAACCTGATCCTCATACTTCTTGGGGAATAAAAGCATCAGGGTTCTCTCAACTCCCTTTTCCTCCAAAGAAAGGAAAATAGCAGTAACAATAACAAATAAAGTAGTAAAGACCCCGCCAAAAATACTGAATAGAGCGGCAAAGATATTGGTAGCCATTCCCTCCAGGCTGCTGCCGAGAATAGTTAAGAAGCTCTCTAGGTTTTCAAAAGCCTGCAGACCAAGACCTTTTAAGGGCGGAGATATCTTTTCAAAGTATTCCGGGAAAGAAGCTAAGAAATCCTGGATTTCAGTAATAAATACAGGAACTATTAAGTAAAGCACAAAGCTTAACAAACCAAAAACTCCTACGTAAACAATAACTACTCCCAAACCCCTAGGAATTCTTCTCTTATGAAGAAAGTTAACAGCTGGATTAAAAAGAACAGAAATAGTTAAAGCAAAGATAAACCAAATCAGGATATCCCTAACTGAATAAAGAATGTAGAAAAAAGCCACAGCAATGGAAATCTTTGCTATTGTTCTCCAGGAAATATCTAGGATTTTTTCGTTGTCCATAATAATTTCTCAAGATTATCTTTAGTCGGACCAATTAAAGCTAGGTTTAACTTCTCGGGCTTAAAAATATCCCTGCTTACCTCTAAAATATCATCTCTGGTTACCTTATTAATTTTACCATAAATCTGTTCAGGAGTTAAAATCTTTTTCTCTAAAAGCTCCTGGCTTCCGTAAAAAGAAGCCTGGGCATCAGAAGCTTCAAAAAGCAGCGCCATCTTGCCTTTAAAATGATCTTTTGCTTTTTTAAGCTCTTTAGCTGAAATCTTAATTCTTCTCATTTTGTCATATTCTTTTAAAACAGCTTTAATAGCCTTTTCAACTCTTTTATTGTCTACTCCAGCCTGGGCAACCAGAAATCCAGTATCAGGATCAGAAGAAACATCTGTTTTAATATAATAGGCTAAACCTAATTTCTCCCTTACTTCAATAAAAAGACGGGAGCTCATCATTCCTCCTAGAATTAAAGACAATAACTCCAAAGCATATCTCTGAGGATGGAAAATATTGTAAGCCCTGACTCCTAAGCAGAAATGCGTCTGGTCAGTATTCCTGTTCTCTATCAACACTTCTGGCTTGTACTGGCTCTCTACTACTGGAGCTTTTTCAATAATTTCATTGCTTCCTGTTTTTGAAAAGTATTTCTTAACCTTATTAACGGCTTTATTCTTAGAAACATTGCCGGCAATACAGACAATAGTGTTAGAGCTGACATATTGGGTTTTCATATAATCAAAGAGCTGTTTGCGGGAAATAGCAGAAACGCTTTGTTTGGTTCCAGCAATATGCCAGCCAGCTGGCTGGTCTCCGTATAATAATTTAGGCCATAATATCTGGACATAAGAAGACGGGTGGTCCTGATACATGTTAATCTCTTCAATAACTACTCTCTTTTCCTTGTTTATCTCTCTGGGATCCAGCTTGGAGTTAAGATAAATATCAGAGATTACATCTAAAGCCAGGTCAAAATGCTTGGCATCAACCTTAGCATAATAACCAGTATAGTCTTCTCCAGTAAAAGCATTGTAAATACCGCCTACTCTGTCTAAAGGCTCAGAAATAGAAATCTGATTAGGTCTTTTCTTAGTTCCTTTAAACAACAAATGCTCTAAAAGATGGGATATTCCGCTAATATCCTTTTTCTCATATTTAGAACCAGTGCCAACCAAAACCAAACAGGTTACAGCCTGAGTTCCTTTCTGAGGAACAATAATAATTCTTAATCCGTTCTTTAAAGCGACTTTCTTAAACATTCTTTTAACTCTTTTATTTTAACTCTTTTCTGCCTCATTGTATCCCTGTTCCGAATAGTAACGTCATTCTTTTTTAAGCTGTCGAAATCAATTGTTAGAGCAAAAACACAGCCTATCTCGTCTAATCTTCTGTACCTTCTGCCAATAGAACCGGTCTCATCATAAAGACAGACAAAATCAGGCTTTAGCATTTGATAAACTTCCTTGGCTTTCTTAACTATATTAGGCTTATTCTTAACTAAAGGCAAAACAGCAACCTTAACTGGAGCTATATCTTTATCAAGCTTTAAGAATACTTCTAGTTCTTTAGTAGGCTTAGTCGTTTTAGTCCTTCCTCCCTTTACTTCTGTATAAGCATCACAAAGAAAAGCAAATAAGCTTCTGTCCACTCCTACTGAAGTTTCAATAATATGGGGGCAATAGCCTTCGTATTTCAAATCTTCTCCTGAATGCTTGGAATGGTTGGACAAATCCCAGTCTCCTCTGTTGTGGATTCCCTCTATTTCCTGCCAGCCAAAAGGAAACTTATACTGAATGTCAACTGCTCTTTTAGCATAATGAGCTAATTCCTTCTTAGGCACTTCTATTGCTTTAATATTCTTTTTGTTTATTCCCAAACTTAAGTACCAGTTCATTCTCTGTTTTTTCCAGTAGTTAAAAAACTTAGGAGCATCCTTAGAGGAGCAGAACCACTGCATCTCCATCTGCTCAAACTCCCTAATTCTGTAGATAAAGTCTTTAGGATTAATCTCATTTCTAAAAGCCTTTCCAATCTGAGCAATACCAAAAGGAATCTTCAGCCTCATAGTCTGGAGAACATTCTTAAAGTTTGTATAAATGCCCTGACAGGTCTCTGCTCTTAAATAAGTAAGCGCTGCTTCATCTTCAACTGGACCGACAAAGGTTTTCATCATTAGATTAAACTTCTTGGCCTTGGTAAAAGAGCCTCCGCAGTCAGGACATTTGCCCTTTACAAAGTCTTTTCTGAAACGATGATGGCATTTCTTGCATTCCACCAGTTCATCAGCAAACCCAGCTGTTAAATGACCGGAAGCTTTCCAAACCTTGGGGCTCATCAAGATAGAAGCGTCTAAACCAACAATATCATTATGCTTTTTAGTCATCTCGTCCCACCAGGATTTTTTAATATTGTTCTTCATCTCTACTCCCAAAGGACCAAAATCATAGCAGGAGCCGAACCCGCCGTAAATTTCAGAAGAAGGGAAAATAAATCCTCTTCTTTTGGAAAAAGATACGATTTTCTCCATTAAGTTTTCCATTATTTAATTTTAACTTATTTCTTGAAAATAATAAAGATTTTATCAATCTTTCTAGTTCTAGGAAATAAAAAAGGCCTGGAAAACTAATCCAGGCCTTTTTAACTCTTTATAAATCAATTGGAGGGGCAGTAGCATTGATAAACGATTCTGTCCATTGGTCCTCTCCAATAATCGTTGCTTGGTTAATGATTCTTCCTCCAGATGATAAGGAAACCTGGAAAGAAATAGTCGGGGCAGTATCAAAAACTCCTGTTCCAGCATTTATATCACCAACCATCCAGACAATCTCCCTGCTTCCGCTGTCAAAAGCAAACTTGGATGATTCTGACTCGGGAGAAATATTGCCTTTTAATTCTACGCCTGAAGGAAGAACGGCTTTTACTTTTACATTCCTGACATCATTAATATAGTTCTTTGCTTCCCAGGTTATAGTATAATCAGGTCCTGAAGCTTCTGCTCTCTGGGAGATCTCCAGCTTGGAATTTACCTTTGTTTCAAACTCTTCTCTGACTTCAGAAAGCAGAACAGAGTTCTTTAATAAAGCATTTGTTTCTCCAGAAGTCCAGCTTTCCTTCAAGTCAATCCAGAACTCAACCTTTCCTTCCTTGCCCTGGTCTAAAAACTTAAGTCTGGGCACTTCTCTCCAGTCCCACATAATAGAATTGTCTCCCTGTTGGGAGTCCCCTAAATCGCTTTTAACACTATTGAAGTCAAATCCATCCCCTTCTAATCTGATTACCAGGAATAAATCCTGAAAAGGCTCGTCGCTGATGTTTCTGAAAAATATCTCATAATGAAGCAGATCGCCTGGACTGGCAATATAATTATTCTGGCCATTAATCTGCTGGGAGATGAAAATCTGGGGCCTGGCAATCTCTACTCCTCTGCTTATCTCTTTCAAAACAATAAACTCGTCATTCTGCCAAACACCCATTAATGCCTTGAAAATCTTCTGCTCCCTAAGCTCTCCTGACAGCTTCCCGATAATCTCTATTCTTCCTCCCTCTGCCTTGTTCAAGAGAGGAATATCCCATTCAGTCTTGTCTGTTCCCGAAGGGTCGCTTGATAAAAACTCAAATCCTTCAGGATATTCAATCCTTATTCCTAAATCAGCTAAAGGATGGTCTAAATTAGAAAAATAGTTTAAAGAGAACTCAAACTCTCTACCTGATTCTATTTTAGAAGACAAATCAAAATTAAAGCTCAAAGGAATTGAAGATATGACTAAAGTCAAACTGCTATTTGATTCATAGCGGGCCTGAAGATTCTTAGGCTGATAAGTCATCTGGGCTTTGGCTGTTTTAATATCTCCTTCTTTGCCCAAGAGCCGGGCTTTAAACTGAAAGGTTTTTTCCTCACCAGGATAAATATCCCCTAATTCTTCTGGACCGATTTCTACTCTCCTGGAACCATCTGACAAACTGTATTCCGGCAGTTCAAAAATAAGAACAGGCTGTTCCAGTCTGACATCCCCGTTGTTCTTGTACTTGACTGTGTATTCAATCTCCTGCCCGGCTTCTACTGATTCCGGGCCTAATATTTCTAACTTGAGAATCTCTTTAGAATAAGGATTCCTCTGCCAGTACCAAAAACCAAGGATGCCAAGAACAACAGCAATAATTATAACAATGATAATAATTTTTCTCATTGTTTAATATTGTATTATAGATTTTAATTTAAAACAAGGTTTTCTCAGCATAAAGCTGTTTTACTTCTGACGAGCTGAGAGCTTTATCATAAATACGGACATCATCAACCCTGCCGTTAAGATTCCAGGTTGAAGGATTATAGCCTAACCCGCCAATAGCTAAATCAAAAGAAGCAGGAACTGCTATTGTGCCGGTAAAAGACATGGTATTTTCAAATTCTCCGTCTAAGTATATTTTCAATTCAGTCCCGTTAAAAGTGCCAACTAAATGATGCCATTTGTTTAAAGAAATATTTTTGATGGTCCAGATTCTATATCTTTCAGCTGTATCTCCTGGGTTTTCCTTTCCCCAAATCTGGAAATTCCCCCTGGTTCCAGATATAAAGAGAGAATAGCCAGCGTAGACCCCACAGCAATCCCTGTCATTAGAAACAATGTATTGATACCAAGGAGGGCTTGCTTCTCGGCAGTAGATCCAACCAGCAACAGTAACAGCTTCGGAGATATTGTTTAGACTGGCGTTATCTCCGACCAGAACATGATCGCTTCCTCCATCAAAATCCAAAGAATATCCTTTTTTAGAAGGAGTATCTTCGTTATATTCGGCTCCATTTATGGTTCCATGATTATCATAATTGCTAAAATCTATCACTGTATCGCCTGAACCTTCATCAAAATCCCACATTCCTACTGCATAAGCTCCTAAGCTATGATGAACATTAGCGCTGAACTGAAGACCCTTGGCTATTCTGGCTTTTTCTCTCGAAACTCCCAAGGAAACCAAAACCACAGCTGCCAACAAGCCGATAATAGCAATCACTACCAACATTTCTACCAGAGTAAAGCCTTTTTGTTTCATTGTTTTATATAAATATTAAATTAACATTTAAGGCAAAATAATATATTAAAATATATTATTTTATTATACCATGCTTTAATTCCTCGGTCACTGAATCCAGTTCTTCCAAATGAGATTCTTTTATCTTTAGTCTTAACAAAAGATTCCAGTCTTTTTTAAAGAATATTCTTAATATTTTAATAGCTTCGGAGGAAACTTCTACCTTTCTCTCTGCTCGGTCATAACAGTCTGAACAGATTATACCTCCCTGATCCGGGCTAAAGTGTAATTTATTAGGAGCAAGTTTCTTTTGACAGACAACACAATTATATAAATCAATATGATAGCCTAATATTGAAGCCAGGTTCCAGACAAAATAATGATAGACTATCTTATTGTTCAATCTTTCAAAAACCTCTGTCAGCAGATCCCAGATATGTTCATCTGGATGCTCTTCGAGTAAACTATCCAGAGAATCAGTAATCTTACCAACAGATTCTAAATCTTCTCTAATATTCTTAAACTTATTCAAAACCACGGCATCAGTCAGGGTTTTGTAATTCTTTCCTTGGATAAACTCTATTTCTGACAAATAAAAAAGATCTATTCCTGATCTTAATTTAGACTTAATCTTCCTAATAGCCTTTCCTAAAACCTTTATCTTGCCAAAATCTTTGGTATAAACAGTAAAAACCTGGTCAGCTTCCCGCAGATCATTCTTTTTTAATACATAGCCCTGGGTTCTGTAATGAGTAGCCATTTATCTTACTTTCCAGCCCCCTACTGATTTCAAGTAATCAATCTTCTGCCTTATCCTTGTCTTTTCCTCCGAAGTCTTAGCAGCGTTTTTCTTGGACTCCAGCCTCATTATCGCTCTTCGGTACTCATTCCTGTCAATAACATCTCCGTATCTCTCTCCAAAGATTTCTTTTTCTATCTTATACCTCTGGGAGCTGTCATAATTTTTCCCTCCAGTGCCTGGTATTCTGCCACTGTCTTTCTTAAAACTTGACCTTAGTTCTTGCTTAGAAATCTCTGATTTTTTATCATAAATACCCATATCCTTAAAAATTTATTTTTATATATTATTTATTATAATTATTATATCACTATTCCAAAAAGAAAAAAGGTATGTTCTAAAATTTGAACATACCTTAGAAGTTTAAAGTATTCAAGCATAAAGAATCAAGCAAGAACTACCAGAGGACGGAACGACCGGTCGTGCCAGTGATCGCCAACCGAGTAAAAGTCAACGTCAGAAAGACCACCGTAGTCAGAGTTACCACCGAAAAGACGGTTTGAAACATCCTCAAAACATTCCTCATACCATACCCGGGTATTTGTAGTGCCATCATCTTTGCGAGGCATATAAGGATACAGTTGAGGAATAACATTAGCCTCAACAGCTGTTTCTAATCTAACTTTGTTTATCTCTACTCCGAATTCTCTGGCTAAAGCTGGCCTGATTTGTTCCTGCCATTCTTTTGCTGAAACTCCAAAACGAGAAGTTTGGTCACCATGGTCATATCTAGCTATGCTTTCTTGTTCCCGAAGCTTAATAATTACTCCGCCGATCAAAGTATCTTGAAAAAACATTTGTTTGCCGTTTTTATAGGCTGGCTTCAGACGAGTGTCAATTAAAACAACTTGTCCATTCAGTTTAACTTGTTTAACAGGCTTTAACTCGTCATCAATCTGAAGGAAAATCTTTCCTTGGGCAACTTGCTGATAATACCAATCTTCTGGTTTTATTCTCCAGCCACGATATTCATCAGCTTGAAACATTGATATATCTGGCAGAAAATGAATTTCAAAACCTCTATTTTGCCAATGCCTTATCTGTTCAATCCCGCAATCTCGAAGCGTTTTTCCGAAAATAGATAGATCAAATTTCTTCCCAAAGAAAGCTTCTAAGGACTTCTCTTCTTTTTTTACATAATCATCCCACCATTTTATTCCTGCCATTTCTCTGATTTTAGCAATGTTGTCTAAAATCCAACTCATAAGCTGGCCGTCTATAAGACTGAGTCCAGCTAGTCTCCAAAACTCTGCCATATGACCACTAGTAATACCTGTTTGATTGCCCGTACTTTCCGAACAACCCACGACAATTCTTTTTTTCTTATCTTTTCTAGCCATTGCCGTATCTCCTTTCTTTTAAAATATTGTTGATAAAAAGAACTAAAACGATACCATAATAATATCATATTATTTTGTCTTTGTCAATAGGAAATAATACTTCTTATTGTTTATTTTAATTTCTTTGCCATCAACTTTTTCTTTGAATCTAAACTCTTTGGCTCCGACTTCTTTTTTAAACTTATTAATATTTTCTACTTTTAAAGTAGAATCAATAATAATTAAATCTTTGGGAGTCAAGCCTATCTCTTTCCTGATTTTATTAATATTCCTAATTAATTCTCTGTATTCTCCTTCTTTTTCCAGTTTTTTGCTAATCTTAGTATTTAATTTAATTTCCTTACCAAAACTAATCTTCTTAACATTTACTTCATCTTTTATCAACTCTAAAAGATTATTATCTAGCTTGTCTTTAATCTTTAACTCAGCTAAAGGCTGCCTAACCTTAATCCCGGCTTCAGCTCTCTGGGCCAAAGCTGAACTTACTATCTCTCTGACCTTTTCCATTTTTTCTTCCAATACCTTATCTGTTCTTCCTGCTTCTGGCCAGTCAGAAAGATGAGCTGATTCTGGCATATTTTTTGTTTTTAAAACAGAATACATTTCTTCAGAGAAAAACGGAATCATTGGAGATATAATCTTTGTTAATTCCAAAAGCACATAATATAGAGTCTCAATTGCTTCTTCTCTGCCCTCAGCTCCTTTGTGGAATCTCTTTCTTGATCTTCTGACATACCAAAGAGACAAGTCTTCAATAAAGAAATTCTCTACTACTAAAACTGCACCAGCAACATTATATCTATCCAAATCCTTCTCAGTTTGTTTGATTAAGCTGTTTAGTCTGGAAATAATCCATTTGTCTAGAATGTTTTTGGAATTGAATTGCTTCTTTTTGGGAAAGTCTTGTTTTTCCACATAAGTAGTAAAAAATCCATAGACATTATAGAGAGTTAAAATCTTCCTTTTGATTTCTTCAGCTGCCTTATACCCGAATCTTAAGTCATAGACCGGATTTTGCCTCAAATACATCCACCTCATAATATCTGCCCCTATCTTCTCTACAGCATCATCAAACCAAATAGCATTGCCTTTTGATTTATGCATCTCCTCCCCTTTTTCGTCCTTAACAGAAGCATAGCCAAAAACTGTCTCCATGGGATTAAGGCCTTTTAAAACTGTACTCATTACAATTAAGGAATAAAACCAGTTCTTAAACTGCCCTGGAAAGGATTCGCAGACCAGCTCAGCTGGAAACCAATTATCAGACATTGTGGAAAAAGGAACTATGCCGGCATCAAGCCAGGGATTACCAACATCTTTAATCCTAGAAACCTCTTTGTTACACTGAGAACATTTAATTTTTACCTCATCCACCCAAGGCCTATGAGGCGAGTGCCCTTCAAACTTATCCCAGCCAGAAACAGCTCTCTTCTTCAATTCTTCCTTAGAGCCAATAACTTCAAAATTACCGCAACCACATTCATAGATGGGCAGAGCTAATCCCCAATAGCGCTTTTTAGAAATCAGCCAATCATTCATATTCTTCAGCCAGTCCAGTTCTCTGTCCAAGCCAAATGAAGGAATCCATTTAATCTTTTTAGCAATCTTTATCAACTGACTCCTTAATTTATCCATTGAAATATACCATTCATCAACTACTCTGAAAATTAACTCTTCTTTACAACGCCAGCAGGTTGGATAACGATGAAGATATTCCTCAATCTTAAAAACCCTGTTCTTCTTTTTTAAGTTTTTGAATATACATTCTCTAACCTCATCAGAACCAACAAACTTCCCTGTTAATTGCCCAAACCCTTTCCGATAATTGCTTTCATCATCACTTAAATCAATAACTGGCAGTTTTAGATCTTTACTTAGCTGATAGTCTTCAGCACCGCAGCCAGGAGCAATATGAACAATGCCTGTTCCCTCTTCTGAAGTTACGTCTTTCCATAAAATGACCTTGTATTCCTTAACATCAGCGCCTTTAAATTCATCGAACAAGCCTTGGTATTTTAATCCTTGTAATTTCTTCCCTTTAAAACTTTCTATAACTTTCCCATTCTCAATTAAATCTTTCTTCTCTTTAAGTAAGACATATACACCATCTTTGGTTTCTATCTTTACATAATCTAAATCAGGATGAACTGCTAGAGCAACATTGCCGGGCAGAGTCCAAGGAGTTGTTGTCCAAACCAGGAAATAAACATTTTTCTCATTCTTCAAAGGAAGCTTAAAATAGATTGATTTATGAGAAAGCTCTTTGTATTCTTCAGTTAAAATCTCGTGCTGGGAAATAGCTGTGCCACAACGAGGACACCAGGGAACACTATCATGGCCTTTATATAATAATCCCTTTTCCTGACAGACCTTAAGAAAATTCCAGATAGTATAATTATTATTATCAGACATTGTATAATAGGAATCATCCCAGTCCATCCACTGGCCTAATCTGATTGACTGCTCTGTTTGGATTTTAGAATATTTTAAAACCCTGTCCTTACAAGCCTGGACAAACTTACCTATTCCAAACTTCTCAATGTCTTTTTTGTTCTTAAATCCTTTTTCTTTTTCCACTTCTACTTCTACCCATAAACCCTGGCAGTCAAAACCATTCTGAAATCTCTGGTCAAAACCCTGCATTGCCTTGTATCTCTGAAATAAGTCTTTATATGTTCTTCCCCAGGCATGATGAACCCCCATAGGATTATTAGCAGTAATAGGACCATCTAAAAAAGACCATTTCTTTTTGCCTTGGTTTTTTGCCCTCAGCTTGTCAAAAGTCTTGTTCTTTTCCCAGAACTCTAGTATCTCTTTTTCTATTTTAGGCAGGTTTAAATTCATGGTTCTATAAATTGGCCTGTAGTAGCGTAAAAACCCTTATACTCTCCAAAACTATTATGTCTTTTCTTAGCCAGCTCTTTATTATTTACTTGCTTTAAGAATCCAGCTAAAAGCCAGATAGGGTCTCCGTGGCTGACAATAAGTATCTTCTTATCCTTGTATTTTTTATCAATCTCTTTTATAAATTCAAGCACTCTTTCCTGAACATCTGTCCAGTTTTCTCCTTGAGGTGATCTTTCCAAGAATCTGTCCTTTTCTTTTGTAAAATAATCATAGTATTCAGTAATAGGTCTTCCATGGAAGATACCAAAGTCTGTATCTATCAGTCTCTTATCGAAATTAACCTTTAACCCCAGTTCTTCAGCAATAATACTGGCAGTCTGTTCAGCTCTTTTAAAAGGAGATGAATAAATCAAATCTATGCTTTTGGTCTTTAATTCTTTAGCTACTTTTTTAATCTTTTCCTTGCCATTACCTGTCAAAGGAATAGTTGGGTTTTCTTCTTTGGAGTAAATTACAGGAATGTTTTCTTCCTGATATTTTGTCTCCCCGTGTCTTAAAAGTATATATTTATTTCTCATATTACATTTTCTCTGGAGCAGAAATACCCATTAAGTCTAGGGTATTTTTTAAGGTGTTTTTAACTGCTAATATTAAGCCTAATCTGGCTTGGGTTAGTTTTTTATCATCAGACCCCATATCAGAACAAGTTCGATACGGGGCAGGAATAACCTGGCATTCCTGATAAAACCTGTGAAAGCTTTCAGCTAAGTCAACAGCATATTGAGGGATTCTCTGAACCTGGTAATCCTTGGCTGTGTCCTCAACAATCTCTGAAAACCTTATTAATTGTTTGGCTAAATCCAGTTCTGCTTTCTCTTCCAAGATTATCTTTCCTGGCTTAATCTTTGTTTTCTTTAAAATACTGCATATTCTGGCATAAGCATACTGAACATAATACACAGGATTTTCCTGGGATTTCTTTTTAGCTAATTTTAAATCAAAATTCAAATGGCTTCCAGCTGACCTCTGGAGGAAAAAGAATCTAGCTACATCCAGGCCGACTTCTTTGATTAATTCCTCCAAGGTTAGATAAACACCAGCTCTTTTTGACATCCTAGCTCCAGAAAGACTAACTAACTGCATAAGAGCAAAATCTATCTTTTTTTTGTCATAGCCTAGGGCTTGAGCAGCTGCTTCTATCCTCTTTATATAACCATGATGGTCAGCTCCCCAGAAGAATATTAATCTGTCAAATCCTCTTTCAAACTTATTTCTTAAATAAGCAATATCAGAAAGAATATAGGCTTCTTTTCCGTCTGACTTTATCAATACTCTGTCCTTGTCATCCCCAAACTTAGTTGATTTAAACCATAAGGCTCCTTCTTTCTCATAAGTTAGCTTCTTCTTTTTTAAGTAATCTAAAACTTTATTAACTCCTTTATCATAAAGACTCTTTTCAGAAAACCATTTGTCAAACTTAATCTTCAAACCTTTAGTAATAAACTTCTGATTTTCCTTCTGAATCTGGGAAACTGTTCTTTTCTCCCCTTTGTAAACACCCTTTTTAAAATCTTCTATTTGCTTGCCTCTATCATTAATATAGAACTCTCTGCAAACATCATAGCCAGCTTTTTCCAAAACATTAGATAGAACATCTCCAGAAAATCCTCCCCTGGCATTGCCTAGAGTCAAAGGGCCAGTAGGATTAGCAGATATAAACTCAACGTTAATCTTTTTGCCTTTTCCAATATCTTTAACCTTGTCTTCTAAATGCCTGACCAGATAATCCTTAGAAAGGAAGAAATTAATAAAACCAGAAACTACTTTAGTTTCATAGATATTGCTTTTGATTGCTTTAGCTATTTCCTGAGGATCCTTTTTAACAACCATGGCTATATTAGTAAAATAGTCGCCATGGCTTTTCTCTCTGGGCTTCTCAACTAAAACCTCAGGAATTTTAAGTGCTTTTTTGATTATTTCTTTTATTTCATCTCTAACCATTAAGTTCAGTATATCTTATTTCCTTTAAAATTTAAAGCGGGTGTTTTTTTAGCTACATTGACAGACTATTTGAAAAATATTAATATAAAATAATGACTCAAAAAACTATAGAAAAATTTAATCAAGAAATTTCTAACCTTAAAAAAGAAATGGAAATACTCCGCTCTTTTCTTATTGGAGCTTTAGCTAAAGATCTAGAAGGAGATTATAGGCCAGATTTTGTTAAAAAAATTCTTCAACTTTCTGAAAAGAAAGCAGATTTTACTTTTAAAAACGCTAAAAACTTCCTCCAAGAAATCCAAAAAAGTTCATGATTTCATTAATCTATAGTAAGCGTTTTCTTAAATCGGCTAAAAGACTTCCTAAGAAAATTAAAGCAAGACTAGCTGAACAATTAGAACTTCTTCAAAAAAATCCCTTTCATCCGTCCCTACACACTAAATCTTTAATTGGTCCATTGGTTGGATTTTATTCATTTAGAATTACTCGTGATTGGCGAGTGATTTTTAAATTTGAAGATCCTGAAATTATAAAATTAATTGAAATTGGAAATCGTAAAGATATTTATAGATAAATCTATGAAGATATTGGCAGTAAACAGAAAAGCGAGATTTGATTATGAAATCCTGGAAAAATTTGAAGCAGGATTGGTTTTAACCGGCCAAGAGGTAAAATCTATAAGATTAGGCAGAATGAGCTTAAAAGCCTCTTATGTTGTTCTAAGAGGAAACGAGCTTTTTCTAGTCGGAGCCAATGTTCCTCCTTATCAGCCTAAAAACGCTCCTGCTGACTACAATGCAGAAAGATCAAGAAAGCTCCTTCTAAACAAAGCAGAAATAAAACAGCTTATTGGGGAAACAAAGGAAAAAGGCTTGACTTTAATCCCCTTGAAAGCTTATACTAAATATGCTAAAATAAAGCTTGAGTTCGGAATAGGTAAAGGAAAGAGAAAAGCTGATAAAAGAGAAACTATTAAAAAAAGACAAGCTCAAAGAGAAATTGAAAGAGAGCTAAAAACACGGGGATGACAGGATTCGAAAGAAGATTTCATTAAAAATAGTGCAAGCCGAGTATTCTCAAACCTCGCTAAACTTTGAGAAAACTCTTAATAAGTGCCAACTTATTCAAGAAACCTGCATTAGCATTTGCCTAATGCCATCCTTTTCGCCAAGTCTTGATAGGCGAATATGGGTGTCATATATCAAGATAGATAGTCCTTTCTGTCTCGAAAACTATCGAAAGAAAAGAGACAAAATCCTGTTCAATTTGAACTAAGCTTGTAGACCTATCTTAATTAAACTTCTTCACGAGGGTTCAACCCCCTCCATCTCCACCAATGAAACAAAAATCAAGATATAAGCCAAAGACAATTCAACACAAGCCTTTGGTGAACAATAAAATAAGAGCTAAGGAAGTAAGACTAATTGATGAAACCGGAAAACAGCTTGGGGTTTTGCCTTTAGAGCAGGCAATAATGAAGGCTAAAGACAAAGAACTAGATTTAATTCAGGTAACAGAGAAAGTTGAACCTCCAGTCTGCAAAATAATGGAGTATGGAAAATATCTTTACGCCCTGAAAAAGAAAGAAAGATCTGCCAAGCATCATAAAACAGGAGAATTAAAAGGCATTCGTTTAACCTTTAATATCTCTGAACATGATTTAGAAACCAGAGCCAAACAAGCAGAAAAGTTTCTAAAACACGGGGACAAGATAAGACTGGAAATGAAGCTAAAAGGCAGAGAAAAAGCCCACCAGGATTTAGCCAGAGAAAAAATAGACAAGTTTATTGAGAGCATTAATAAAACAATACCAGTAAACATAGAGAGAGGAATAAAAAGACAAGCCCGGGGTTTAACAATGATAATCGCAAAACAATGAAAACAAGAAAAGCAATAAAAAAACGCTTCAAAATAACAAAAACTGGAAAGGTCCTAAGAAGAGCTATTGGCCAGGACCATTTCCGGGCAAAAAAGACAGGAAAACAAACCAGAAAAACCAGAAAATGGGTTAAGCTTTCTGGTCCCTTGGCTAAGAAAGTGAAAAGACTCCTAAAATAACATGGTTAGAGTAAAAAGAGGAAAAACAGCCCATAAAAGAAGAAAGAATGTATTAAAACATGCTAAGGGTTTTCGCTGGGGAAGAAAATCAAAGTATAAGCTGGCCAAGGATGCTTTAAAACACGCCTGGTCTTACTCCTATAGAGACAGAAGAACAAAAAAGAGAGACTTCAGAAGACTCTGGCAGACTAAAATCAGTGCTGCCTCTAAGAAGGAAGGAATAAGCTATAATAAAGTAATCAACGGATTAAAAAAGAAAAACATTAAAATAGACAGAAAAATATTAGCCGAATTAATAGAAAAACATCCCAAGATATTTGAAAAGATTATCCAAGAAATAAAGCCCCGCTGAAAAGCAGGGCTTTTTTTACGAAATACAATCTAAACAGAGATGTTTTTCTGAAACTCCGAGCACTTGGACCAAATTAGCAACATCGTTGTACTTTAAACTATCAACTCTTAAGAATTCAACCCTGTTTTTCATTTCAGGATGTTTTTCGACCAAAAGTTCTCCCCTTTTAGTTGTTTTACCGTATGGACAATAAGAAAGAAGCGGAGGAAAAGAAGCTCTAATGTGGATTTCCGGCTTAATATTATCATAGCCGCTGAAAATTCTTCTAATTTTGGGAATTAGATTAGATTTAACCTGTGTTCCTCTGACCACTGAATCCTCACAAAGAACTATCTTAATAACCCCGTTCTTTTTTATATCGTCCAATATCCTTTCCAGCCTTTGTTGCTCCAACCATTCCAGAAAATATTTTATTCCTCCAGTGGTGATAATCTTGTAATAGGCTTTTTCCATTCTTTCCTGCTGGGTTGGGGCTAAATAGCTTCTAGTAAAAATATATTTTATCAAACACCTAAACCAGATGGGGGTCCAATCTATTTTTCTACGAATCAAAGCAGCATCAAAAGCGCTTTTATAACCATCGGCATGAAAGTTTCCAGAAGCAGGAACCGGCATTACTATGTGAGGCAGAAACTCCTTTTTCATATCTGTCGCGGCTAAACAGCCTCCTAATCTTTCCCTGACAAAACTAGCAGGAATGTCATCAACAACATGGCTAGGATTAGAAGTGTAAACCTGATAAAAGGCGCACCTTTTAACCTCTACCTCTCCGGAAATAGAACACTCCTTTTTAATATCTCCCTGGCTTAAAAGATATATTTTCCCGGGTTCAACCTCTGAATGAAAATCAAAACCCAGATTATCAAACCCGCCCTGCTCAGAAGAGACTATTAAGCATCTTTTAGATCTGCTTTTGCCAAAAGACAGACTCCAGCGACCATCAGGAGAACGAAAAATCCAAAGACCATCTTTAGAGAGAATGAGCAGACAATAAGAGCCTTCAACTGTTTCTGCCATCTTTTTAATCCCGTCAACAATGTCAGCACCCTGGAGAATAAGCTTACAAATTACTTCTATATTGTCTGCTCGCCTAAAACCCCTGTTTTGAGACAAAAACATTTCCACCAAATCATCGCAGTTTCTAATATTGCCGGTAAAACAAAGGCTCACAGTCCCTAATTTGCTCTTCGGCATATGAAAAGGCTCCAAAGCAGGCCCACAATAGCCAATAGCTTCGGTTCCAAAGAAGTGTTTTATTCTTTCTTTAAAGTTGTCAATAAATAAACCTTCTCTACTGTCTGTTTCAATATTCCCCCTTTCGTCTAGTATAGAAATTCCACTATTGTCTTCGCCTAAATGAGAGCCGTAAGAAACCCCCCAATATAAGCTGTCTTGAAAAAACTTCTTTCTTCCTACATCATTAGGATCAATGCTTATACCAAACAAACCAGCCATAATCTTCTCCTTCTTAAATTAGGTTTCGGTTTTTAATGAACAATTTTCATATTTCTTATTACCACACCTTCTTTTTTAAGTAAAGAGATTTTTTTAAATCTTTCATTTAAAGTATTTTAATAATTTAGATAAACTAAAGGTATTAATAATATCCTTTTTCTCTGCCCAGCCTCTACGAGCTTGAGCAATCCCGTATTTTATAAACTCCATCTGGTCAATATGATGGGCGTCAGTATTGATTATCATCTTTACTCCCAATTCTTTTGCTTTCTTAATGTTTATATCTTTTAAATCCAGTCTGTAAGGAGAAGCATTAATCTCCAAAATAGTTTTAGTGCTCTTAGCAGCTTTCAATATCTTATCAAAATCAACCTGGTATTCATCCCTGTAATTAAGAACTCTGCCAGTAGGATGGGAAATAACATCGACATTAGGGTTTTTCATCGCCCTGATTATCCTTTCTGTCATCTCCTCTTTAGCCATCTTCATGCTGGAATGAACTCCGGCAATAACAAAATCCAGTTTTTTAAGAGCTTCGTCTTTAATATCAATTGTGCCGTCTTTCAGAATATTAGCTTCACAGCCCTGAAGAATCTTTATCCCCAGATTCAGTTTATCAATCTCTTTTCTCTGCTGGGCTAACTGTTTCTCGTTTAAACCATGCTCTATTCTTAAAAACTTGGTATGGTCAGTAATACCAATATATTCATAACCTAATTCTTTGGCTTTCAAAGCTATCTGCTTAATTGAATTTGTTCCCCCGTCCCAGTCTGAATGGCAATGCAAATCCCCTTTTATATCATTGTATCCAACAAGAACAGGAATTTTGCTCTCTGTCTCTCCCCTGTCTTCTCTTAATTCAGGAGGAATTAAATCAAGCCCAATTGCTTTGTAAACTTCTTTTTCATTCTTTCCGGCAATCATTTTAGAGCCTTTAAAAACTCCGTATTCATTAAGCTTTAACTTCTTGGATATGGCTATTTTCCGGGTAGCAATATTATGCTCTTTAGACCCGGTAAAATACTGAAGGGCTGAACCATAGCTTTCGCTGGAAACAACTCTTAAATCAACATCAAAGCCCTTCTCCATTCTGACAGAAGAACGGGTAGAGCCTTTACTCCAGACCTTAACTATGCCTGGTAGAGAAACAAAAAAATCCATTACTTTGTCTGGATTTTTGGAAACTGCTAAAATATCAACATCGCCGATTGTCTCTTTCATTCTTCTGACTGAACCAGCAACGCTTATCTTTTCAATCTCTTTTAATTTCTCTAAGCTTTCTAAAACACTCTCCACAACGGGTGTTATCTCTCCCAAAAGAAATCTTCCTTTGCTTCTTTTTAAAAAAGCAATGCCCTGAAGAATATTCTTTTCTGTTTTTTCTCCAAATCCCTCCAAACTAGCTATTTTATGGGCTTTAACTGCTTTTTCCAAATCCTTTAGATTTTTAATCTTTAACTTCTCATAAAGAACTTTAGCTTTTTTCACTCCCATGCCCTCTACGCTGGTCAATTCCCCCAGATTAATTGGAGTTTTTTTCTTCAATCTTTCATAGGTCTTAACTCTGCCTGTTTTAAGATATTCTTCTATTTTTAAAGCAATATTCTTGCCTACTCCAGGAATCTTTTCCAATCCTTTTAATCCGCCTCTGTTGTAAATCTCTTTTACATCCTCTTCCATCCCCTCCAAGCTCATTCCTGCTTTCTCATAAGCATATGGCCTGAAAGCCACATTATCCATTCTGAGATAATCAGCTATCTCATAGAATATTTTAGCTAATTCTTGATTCTTCATACCGTTAAGGGAACTTTGTTCTTGCTTAAGGCTTAAGCCCAGGAGTAACTCCTTGTTTTGGCACCTTGGGCATAATTTGCTTGCCGATAAATAGAAGTATTATAAAAGCAATAAAGCCTAAAACGCTAATAGCAATAAAAAGAGATAAAAATCCAAATTTCTCTGCTATTATTCCCCCTAAAATACCGGATATTCCTGCGCCCAAACCAATTGTAGATTTGTCCAAACTCCAACAGAAAGCTTCTCTTTTTTTCTGAATATGACGGGTGAAAATAGCGTCCCAAGAAGGAAGAGAAAAAGACATTGCTAAAGCATGAATTGCCTGAAGAATATAAATATGCCAGGGAAGAGTAGCAAAAATAAAACCAATGGGAATAAGGCTTGCTAGAAAAGTACCTCCAACTAAAGCGTAATAATCATCTTTTTCTCCATGGTTAATATCCAAATAATGAGCAATTGGGATTTGAAAAAGAGATTTGCCCAACCAATAAACCCCTACTGCTATACCAGCCACCTTAACATTTCCTCCTTGAATATTGCCAACAATAAAAATGGCTAGAATCGGACTAACCAATCCCCAGCCAGAATATAAGAACAAGTCAGAAAAAACCATTATTTTTACCACCTTGTTTATACCTTTCTTTATCTTTGCCATATAATTAATTTTAACAATTCTTTAAATAAAAAACAATCCCAAGAAAATGAGATTGTGTTTTACAAATTAAACCCTGGGCTTCTTATCCTTATGAAACTTTCTGTCCATCTCTCCAATAATCTCTAAGAGAAGCGGGTCATAGAAGTGCTCTCTAGCCCATAACCACCAGGGGCCCTGAGGAGGCTTTTTATACTTCTGCCAGTATTCCATAGACTGGAGAAAATCCTCTAATCTGTCCATCTGACGGAAAAATCTTCCTTCTGCAGTAAGGCCTCTTTCATAATCCAGCCAAAGGTTTTTTATTTCTTTCTTAATATCATGGGGTAATTTTGATAAAAGTTTTTCCAAAGCTTTTTTCTCCCTTTTGTGCTTTTCTTGGGCTAATCTCTTTCTTTCAGAATTGGAAAATCTCGGCCAGGTCTTTAAAAGCTCTGCTCTTTTTTTCTTAGTCCTGGGAAGAATAGAATCGTAGGGAGTAGTATCGCCAGCATAAACCTCGCAGATATCATGAATCAAGGCTATTTTAAGAACTTTTTCAATATCAAGCTTTTTTCTTTTGCCCAAAACCCAAGCCATTACTGCCGCTCTAAAAGTATGCTCGGCAATGCTTTCAGGATTCTTAATATCATTTATAACCCAGCCTCGTCTAGGTTTTCTTTTAAGCTTACCTATTTCGTGGAAAAAATTTACGACCTCCTTCATAATGAAAACCCCGCCAAGGCGGGGTAATCAATTGTATTTTATTTTCTTAATCTTATAAGTTGTTTTGATAGGAGAAGAAACAGTGACTTCATCTCCAATCTTGTGTCCTAATAAAGCATGACCAACCGGAGACTCATCGCTAATCTTGCCTAAAACAGGGTTAGCTTCAAGGGTTCCAACAAGGGTAAATTCCTCTTTCTGCCCCCCGACCTCTACTGCGATAACAGCTCCTAAATTAACTTTATTCAGATTATTCTTGACAGGTTTCTTAATCAAAGAAAAGTTTTCCAAAATATTCTCTAGTTCGGCTAGTCTTGTTTCTAGAAAATCCAGATCTTCTTGAAAAGAAAGATATTCAGGATTTAAATCCTCTGATTCCCAGATCTTAGGAGCTTCTCCTTTAGTTTTAGAAACCCTAAGACTCTTTAAAACTTCGTGTTCTTTCTTTAACTCTTTCAATCCTTCTTTTGTTAAATAGTATTTTTTTTCACTCGCCATAGTCTTTGATTAATTTCTCTCTATCTATTTTAATCCTGCCAAAATGTTTGTCAAGGTTAGCTATAGTCATAATCCCGGATTATATAATCCGGGATTATGACTCCTCATTAATTTTATCAAGTAAAAAGCCCCTCTCAAGGGGCTTTCTTAGTATCCCATATTAGGAATTGGAGGCATTTCTTTCTTCTCTTCTGGCTTTGTTCCAACCACGCATTCAGTAGTCAAGAACATAGCAGCAGCTGAAGCTGCATTCTGAAGAGATGACTTAACAACCTTGACTGGATCAACAATTCCTGTTTCCATTAGATTCTCGTAATTCAAAGTCTCGGCATTAAAGCCAAAGCCTTCTCCATTATCTTTAATTTTCTGGACAACAACTGCCCCGTCTATACCAGCATTCTGGGCAATCTGCCTTATTGGCTCTTCTAAAACTCTTTTTAAGATATTTATTCCTGTTTTTTCCTCCCCCTGGACTTCTAATTCATCTAATTTCAAACTGGCTCTTAACAAAGCAACTCCTCCGCCAGGAACAATACCTTCTTCAACAGCTGCCTTAGTAGCAGAGAGAGCATCTTCAGTCTTGTGCTGTTTGGCTTTCTGCTCTACTTCAGTAGCTGCTCCAACTTTAATCACTGCTACTCCACCAGCCAGTTTAGCTAATCTTTCCTGAAGCTTTTCTTTGTCAAAATCAGAATCAGAAGTTTCAATTTCTTTCTTAATCTGACTGATTCTGGAGTTAATATTATTAGGATCTCCTTTTCCTTCAACAATAGTTGTGTTCTCTTTGGTAGCAACAACTCTCCTGGCAGAACCAAGCATATTTAAATCAATATTATCCAGCTTTAATCCTTTTTCTTCAGATATAACTTCCCCACCAACAACAACAGCTATATCATCAAGCATTTCTTTTTTTCTGTCTCCAAATCCCGGGGCTTTGACTGCCAAAACATTGAATACTCCCCTAAGCTTGTTAACCACTAAAGTAGCTAAAGCTTCTCCTTCAATATCTTCAGCAATAATCACTAGTTCCTTTTTTCCGCTCTGAACTACTTTTTCCAGCAAAGGAAGAATCTCATTCAAAGCAGATATCTTTTTATCAGTTATTAAAATCAAAGGATCTTCATAAGCTGCCTCCATTCTCTCAGCATTAGTAATCATATAGGCAGAGACATAGCCTCGGTCAAACTGAAGACCTTTAACAATCTCTTTCTGGATTCCAAAGGCTTTTGACTCTTCAACTGTAACTACTCCATCATTGCCTACTTCCTCCATTACTTCAGCAATTAAGTTGCCTAATTCCTTGTCTTCAGCAGAAATAGTAGCTACCTGGGCTTTTTCTTCTTTGGTAGCAATAGACTTAGCCATAGCTTTCAAAGTTTCAACAACCTTATTTACTCCTTTTTCAATACCTCTTTTCAAAGCCAAAGGATTAGCTCCAGCTGCTACGTTCTTTAAGCCCTGGTTAATCATTGCCTGGGCCAGAACAACAGCAGTAGTTGTTCCATCCCCAGCCAGATCATTGGTTTTTTCAGCTACTTCCTTGACTATCTCTGCTCCCAAGTTTTCAATATTGTCTTCCAATTCAATCTCCTTGGCAATAGTAACCCCGTCATTAGTAATAGTCGGGGCTCCAAAACCCTTGTCTAAAACAACATTCCTGCCTTTTGGGCCTAAAGTAACCTTAACTGCATCAGCTAATTTATCTGCTCCAGCTTTTAGTCTTTTTCTAGCTTCTTCATTAAAAATAATATCTTTAGCCATGTTATTCAACAATAGCAAGAATATCTTCCTGCTTTGCAATTAAATATTCTTTATCTTCAACCTTTATTTCATTAGGTCCGTATTTAGTAAACAAAACCTTGTCTCCAACTTTTACATCTAGAGGAATAATCTTACCAGCAGCAGTTTTCTTTCCCGGACCAACAGCAATAACCCGGCCCTGTTCAGGCCTTTCTTTTTCAGCCGTATCTGGAAGGAGAATCCCGCTTTTGGTCTTTTCCTCAATAGTTATTGGCTCAATTAATATATGATCGGATAATGGTTTAATATTCATATATATTATTAGCTATTTTTTAATACTATTATCTTAATCATTTAGAATTTTTTGTCAAGTACTGACCAGTATAACTCTTTTTATTCCTGCTAATATCTAAAGGACTTCCTTCAGCCACAATATAGCCTCCTTTATCCCCTCCTTCAGGGCCCAGGTCTATAATCCAGTCAGCACATTTAATAAAATCCAGGCAATGCTCTATTGTAACAACAGTATTGCCTTTATCAACTAACTGCCTTAATACTTTAATCAGCTTATTAATATCATCCAAGTGAAGCCCAGTAGTTGGCTCATCTAAGATATATAGAGTCCTGCCATATGATTTCCTGGATAACTCTGTAGCCAACTTTATTCTCTGGGCTTCTCCTCCAGACAAAGAAGGAGCTGGCTGGCCTAACTGAAGATAAGACAAGCCAACCTGATTCAGGGTTTTAAGCTTTTGCTGTAAACCAGGCACATCTTTAAAAAACTTCAAAGCTTCTTCAACTGTCATATCTAGAACCTCGGAAATGTTCTTGTTCTTGTATTCGATTTCCAGAGCTTCTTTGCTGTATCTTGTGCCCTGACACTGCTTGCATTCAGCATAAACATCTGGCAGAAAATACATCTCAATCTTAATCTGGCCCTGGCCTTCACAAGCCTCGCATCTTCCTCCTTTAACATTAAAGCTGAACAGGCCGGAATTATAGTTCCTAGCCTTAGCTTCCTTAGTATTAGCAAACAACTCCCTGATATAGGAAAAAGCACCAGTATAAGTTGCTGGGTTGGAACGGGGTGTTCTTCCAATTGGAGACTGGTCAACTAAAACAACTTTATTAAAAGACTCTGTGCCTGAAATATCTTTATGCTTTCCTGGCTCGTCTTTAGCCCGATAAAACTTCTTAAGCAGATACCTGGCTAAAATATCATTCATTAAAGAGCTCTTGCCTGAACCTGACACTCCTGTTATGCAAACAAAACTGCTTAAAGGAATCTTAACATCAATATTTTTAAGATTATTCTCCTGGGCTCCTTTAATATTTAAAAACTTTTCCTCATCAGGCTTTAAGGATTTCTTGTTTTCTATCTTTCTCTTCCCAGACAAGTATTCCCCGGTTAAGGTCTTGGATTTAAGTATCTCCTTGGAAGTGCCCTGGAATATAATCTTTCCTCCGTATTTCCCAGCTCCTGGACCAACATCAATCAGCCAGTCACAAGCCCTTATTATCTGGGACTCATGCTCAACAACTACAACTGTATTGCCGAAATCTCTTAACTTCTTAAGAGTAGCGATTAATCTCTGCTGGTCTTTGGGATGAAGCCCTATTGAGGGCTCGTCAAGAACATAAAGCACGCCAGTAAGCTTTGAGCCTATCTGAATAGCCAGCTTTATTCTTTGCTCTTCTCCTCCAGCCAAGCTAATGCTTTTTCTATCCAGAGTAAGATAATCAAGGCCAACATCAATCAAAAGTTCACAGCGGTTGAGAATCTCCTTAACTATAGGCTTGGAAACCTTGGATTCTGAAAAGCTTTCAAAGAACTTCTTTAGCTTGGCTATACTCATTTCTGTAATCTGGTCAATAGAATAGTTGTTCACTTTAACTGCTAAGGCTGCTGGTTTCAATCTCTTGCCTAGACATTTAGGACATTTCTTTACTACCATATACTGCTCTATTTCCTGACGCAGCCAATCAGAATCTGTTTCTTTATACTTTCTTTCAAGATTATGAACCACTCCTTCAAACTTGCCATTGCCAAAGAGAATAACATCTAAAGATTTTTTCGATAAATTCTTGACTGGTTCATCTAAAGGAAAATTGTATCTGTCTGCCAAATCAGAAAGCTGCTGCCAAAGATGACTTCTCTGCTTGCCTATCTTGTTTAGAGACCTCATCCAGGGAATAATAGCCCCTTCAGCAATTGTCAGATTAGAATTAGGCATAACAAGCTTGGGGTCAACTTCTAATTTTTCTCCTAAACCAGTACAAGCCGGGCAAGCGCCGTAAGGACTGTTAAAAGAGAATAATCTCGGCTCTAGTTCAGACAAAGATATTCCGCATTTCTCACAGGCAAAATGAGTGCTAAAAACAAAATCCTTGTCTTTCTGACTGACTATTGCTGTACCCTTGCCTATTCTTAAAGCTATTTCCAGGGAATCTTTTAACCTTGTTTTATTATCCGCTAAAAGAGCATCAATAACTATTTCAATATTATGGGTTTTGCTTTTATCCAAATCTATGCCTACTGCTTCTTCAAGAGTATAAATTATTTTATCAATTCTTACCCTTACATAGCCACCTCTTCTAATTTCTTCTAAAATACCTTTATGTTCTCCTCTTTGGGAGGAAATTACTGGAGCCAAAACAATTATTTCTGACTTAAGAGCTGAAACTTGCTTAGTTATCTGGTTAACTGTTTGGGAAGAAACAGACTTTCCACAATTAGGACAATGAGGTTTTCCAACCCGGCTAAATAAAAGACGGAGAAAATCATAAATCTCCGTCATTGTGCCCACAGTAGAACGAGGGTTGTTAGAAACTTTTCTCTGGTCAATAGAAATAGCCGGGCTTATACCTTCAATCTTATCAACATCAGGCTTGTCCATAACACCAAGAAACTGCCTGGCATAGGCTGACAAGCTTTCAATATATCTTCTCTGGCCTTCAGCATAGAGAGTATCAAAAGCTAGAGACGATTTACCAGAACCAGAAATACCAGTAATAACTACCAGTTTATTTCTAGGGATATTAACGCTTATATTCTTAAGATTATGAATTCTGGCTTTATGAATTTTAATAAAATCATCCTTCATAATAAGTAATTCATTATACACCAAATAAAAAAACTTTTCAACACAAGAATATTGACCTTTGCTTTAAAATCTGATAGCATGATATTAAAGACAAGCTTTGGAAATAATAAAATAAATTTTATTATTATAAATGTATATGGGGAAACTAGTCCTTCATATTATCTCTGCAGCCTTAGGGCTTTTCTTAGCTGCCCAGTTTGTTCCAGGAGTAGAATTCTACGGCAGCTACTTTATGTTAATAATAATGGGCGCAGTCTTGGGATTAATAAACTTCTTTATCAAGCCAATGCTAAAAGCAATATCTGTGCCTATAATGATATTGACTTTAGGCCTTTCCACCTTGATAATTAATATGGCTATAGTCTGGCTGATAGATATTATTTTCCCAGCAGAAATAGAAATTCACGGAGTTGTCCCTCTTTTCTTTACCACTCTCATTATCTGGGTATTAAGTTTTCTTTTAGGAATACATAACTATAGAAATACATAAATGTATTCCAGGAAATTATAGATAATTAGAAAAAATAATATGCAAAACATCCTAACAATTGCCCAAGCAGCAACTGCCATCGTTTTAATTATTCTTATCCTGCTCCAACAAAGAGGAACTGCTTTAGGTTCTTCTTTCGGAGGAGGAGAGGGCGGAGGTTTTTATTCCACCCGAAGAGGAATCCAGAAAAAGATATACTGGGCAAGTATAGTTTTTGGAGCTTTATTTGTTATCTTAGCTTTATTAAACCTCGTTATCTAATGTCTAAGAAAAAATGGCCTAACAAATCACAGTGGAGGCAGTTTTTCCGGGTTTTGAACAGAAAGGAAAAGATTATCTTTTTTGTTTTTTCCCTGTTATTCTTATCTTCTTTAATCTTCCTCTGCTCTAATTTCTATCTTAAAAATACAATTATTGTTCCGAAAAAAGGAGGAGCGCTTATTGAAGGAACAGTGGGCCAGCCAAGATTTATTAACCCTGTTTATGCTAATTCTGATGTTGACCGCGATTTAACCCAGCTCATATTTTCAGGTTTAATGAAATACGAAGAAAACCTTAATATAGTCACTGATCTGGCTGAAACATACTCTATTGAAGAAGAAGGAAAGGTTTACAAGTTTTATCTGAAAAAAGATCTGTTATGGCAGGACAACAAACCAATCACAGCTGATGATGTAATCTTTACTATTGAAACAATCCAGAATCCTGATTTCAAAAGCCCTGTTCAGGCAAATTGGGTAGGAGTAGAAGTAGAGAAAATTGATGATTACGGAGTTAAATTCACTTTAAAAAAGCCCTATGCTGCTTTTCTGGAAAACTGCACTTTGGGTATTATGCCCAAGCATATTTCTCCAGAGAGCTTTGTTTTTGAACCATATAATCTAGAAGCAGTAGGTTCCGGCCCTTACAAGATAAAAAAAATCAAACAGGATAAAACCAGAATAGAATATATAGTCTTAGAAAAAAACAATAACTATCACGGCAACAAACCTTTTATCTCTGAAATCAAGTTTATCTTTTTTGAAAACGAAGAAGACCTTATTGAAGCAGCTAAGAAAGGAAAAATTACTTCTTTTTCTCCAGCATCATCTTCAAAACTAAATAATAATTGGCAGGAATACAAAATCTCTCTGCCCAGATACTTTGCTGTCTTCTTCAACCAGGAGAATTCAGAGCTATTGGAAGATGAAGATGTAAGACTGGCTTTAAATTACGCAACCAATAAGAAGGAAATTAATGAAAATATTATTGACTCCCCTATTCTTCCTGAATTATATGGGTTTGAATCTCCTTCAGAGATTTACAGCTTTGATATTGAAAAAGCAAAAGAAATCCTGGAAAAGGCTGGATTTAAGGAAACAGACTCGGGCTACAGAGAAAAGATTGTTAACAAGGAACCAGCTTTTACTTTTAAGAGCCGACTAGCAAAAGGCTCCAGCGGAAAGGAAGTAACAGAACTTCAGAAATGCCTGGCCAAGTTTGATGATATTTATCCAGACGGTTCAGTAACAGGCTATTTCGGCTCTAAAACAGAACAAGCAGTAATCAAGTTCCAGAAAAAGTACGGCATAGACGCTATTGGAGCGGTTGGTACAAGTACGAGGGCTAAATTAAATGAAGTTTGCTTTGAACAAGCAGGAGGAGAAACAATAGCTTTAAAATTCACCCTAACAACTATTGATCAGCCGGAAATGATTAAAGTCGCTGAAAGCTTAAAAGAACAATGGAAACAGATAGGAGTAGAAATTGAAATCCAAAGCTATGCCTCATTCCAGCTAGAACAGAACATTATCAAACCAAGAGAATACGAAGCCTTATTGTTCGGAGAAGTCTTGGGAGCAATTCCTGATCCTTTCCCTTTCTGGCATTCTTCCCAGAAAAACGACCCGGGTTTAAACCTGGCTCTATACGAAAATGAAAAGGCTGACAAGCTTTTGGAAGAAAACAGACAATCTCCTGACCCCGAATCCAGAGCTGAAAAATTAGCTTCTTTCCAAGAGATATTAATCCAGGACTTACCCTGTGTATTTCTTTTCAGCCCTGACTATATTTACCTGGCTTCTGAAGAAATAAAAGGTGTAGAAATAAACAAGATTACTGAACCCTCAAAGAGATTCTCTGGAATTGAAAACTGGTATATAAAAACCTCTCGTCGCTTCGCTCCTTGAGAATTTTAATCCGCTAAAGTATAAATATATAATCTTAAATTTAAAACAAAAAGAGCATGGAAGTAAAACCGGATATCCGCTATTTATATGACATGAAAGATGTTGTTTATGACCAGGAATGGCTGAAAACAGCTCCTAATCTTGAGCTTTACTATATGTATAGAGCGGTAAAGAAAAAAGGAGAGCTAAGATATGATATTACTGTTATTCCTCCTAAGATGCTGGGTAAGGAATTTGTTAGAACCAAGGGCAACCGCAATTCAGAGAATTTTCCAGAACTCTATACTGTTTTAGAGGGAGAAGCTATCTTCTTAATGCAGAAACAAAAAGGAGATATTGTTGAAGATGTCTTTGCTGTAAAAGCTAAGCCAAAAGACTCAATAATTATTTCTGCCGAATATGCAGTGGTAATGATAAACCCTTCAAAGAAAACATTAAAAACAGCTAACTGGGTGTCTGAAAAGAATGAAAATATCTATAAAGAGTTAAAATCAATGAAAGGAGCCTGTTATTTCTATACTAAAAAGGGTTGGGTTAAAAACAAAAACTACAAAAAAATTCCTAAGCTCCGCTTTGAAAAACCTCGAAAATCAGTTCCTAAGAATTTAAACTTTTTAAAAGGATAAGCCGAGGTGGTGGAACTGGCAGACACGCAGCGTTCAGGACGCTGTAGAGGAAACTCTATGCGGGTTCAAATCCCGCCCTCGGCACAAATACTATGAAAAAAGAAAATCTAAGAATTATTCCTCTTGGAGGATGTGAAGAAGTCGGTAGAAACATGACTGTTTTTGAATATGACGACGGGTCGTCCGCTTCGCGTGGGCAAGATATTGTTATCCTGGATATGGGAATCCAGTTCCCAGAAGAAGATATGCCTGGAATCAATTATGTTATTCCTGATACCAGCTATCTTAAGGGCAAAGAAAAGAATATAAAAGGAATTATTTTCTCCCACGGCCATATGGATCATATAGGAGCTGCTCCTTTATTGCTGGAAAAACTGGGTAATCCCCCAGTTATTGGCCGGCCTTTTACCTTAGAGATGATAAAATACCGCCAGGAAGATTATGACAGAGGAAGCTCCAAGAGAATTAAAACAATTTATGTAAAAGATGTTAAAGATGAAATAAAGCTTGGGCCTTTTAAAATAGGCTTTTTCCGGGTTGACCATGCTATTATGGATGCCATAGGAGTAATAATCTATACTCCTACAGCAACTGTTATCCATCCCGGCGACTGGATGATAGAACACAGGCCAATAGGCAGAGAAAAGCTGAAATACGACCATTTAGCCAAGCTTCCCAAGCCGACCATCTTAATGCTGGAAAGCATTGGCTCTACTAATAAAGAACAGCCGGTAACTGAAAAGGAAATGTTTGATAATCTAAAAAACCTGATTAAACAAGCTCCGGGCAGAACTATTATTGCTACTTTTTCTTCCCAAGTCCAGAGAATAAAACAAATAATAGAGTTTGCTTCTGAAAACAATAAGAAAGTAGCCTTAGACGGCTTCTCTCTGAAAATGGGGGTAGAGATTGCTAAAAACCTAGGATATGTAAAAATAAAAAAGGGAGTTCTTATTCCCATAGACAAGGCTCATGAATATCCAGACAAAAAGATTGTTGTTGTCTGCACTGGAGCCCAAGGAGAAGAAAACGCTGCCCTGCCCAGAATTGTCGACAACAACCATAGATTTATAAAAATAAAGAAAACTGATACTATTATCTTCTCTTCCTCAGTTATTCCAGGCAACGAAAGAACTATCCAGCGCTTAAAAGACAGGCTTTACCGCCTTTCTGATAATATTATTCACAGCGATATTATGGATGTCCATATTTCCGGACACAGTAATATTAAGGATATTCAGGAGATTATAGGGCAGATAAAACCGACTTTCTTTATCCCGGTTTATGCTAACCATTTTATGCTTAAAGAAGCTGCCAAAATAGCCTATAAAATGGGGTTTAAACGGGATGAAGTTATTGTTCCAGACAACGGCTCTGTTATTGAGGTTAAAGATAATAAGATTAATATGACAAAAGAAAAAGTTGCTTCTGAATACGTTTTTGTTGACGGCTCAGGCGTAGGTGATGTTGGAGAAGTAGTGCTTAACGACAGAAGGAAACTAGCCCAGGACGGAATGTTTGTTATTATAGCAGTTGTGGATAAAAAGACTGGCAGAGTTAAGAACTCTCCTGATATAATATCTAGAGGGTTCATCTATCTTAGAGAATCAAAAGAGCTTCTCGCCCAGACCAGAAAAAAGGTGGTTCATATTATTAATGAAAAGTCGGGAGGAGACGGACCAACCAACTGGACTAATCTTAAAGAGGAAGTAAGAAACAAAATAGGCCAATTTCTTTTTTCTAAAACAGAAAGAAGACCCATAATATTACCAGTTATAATAGAATCATGAACCCCGTAGAGAAATTTCGATAATGCGCCGAAGGCACACAAAAATATGGGGATAAATAAAAATAAATTAATTAAGTTAATCAGAATTTTCGAGAATATTATTATGTAATAAATCGAAATTCTTCTACGGGGTGAAAATAGTATCAGGCATCCAGCCAACTGGATCTATTCACATAGGGAATTATTTAGGAGCTATAAAACAATGGGTTGAGCTTCAGGAGAAGAACGACTGTATCTTTTTCATTGCTGACCTTCATTCCTTGACTATTCCTTATGATAAGAATGACTTACAGAAGAATATAATTGAGGCAGCTGTTGCCCACCTGGCTTTAGGCATTGACCCTCAGAAAAGCATATTCTTTGTCCAATCAGATATTAAAGAGCATTCTGAACTCTGCTGGCTCTTAAGCACTCTTTCCCCTATTGGAGACCTCCAAAGAATGACCCAGTATAAAGAGAAATCAAAGCAGTTCAAAAAGAACATCAATGCTGGGTTATTAACCTATCCTATTCTCCAAGCAGCTGATATATTATTATATAAAGGAGAAGCTGTACCAGTGGGAAAAGACCAGGTCCAGCATATTGAATTAACCAGAACCATTGCCAGAAAGTTTAACCAGAGATTCGGAAAAACCTTTCCTGAGCCTAAGGCTCTTTTGCCTAAATTAGGAGCAAAGATTATGTCTTTAGATGATCCTAAAAAAAAGATGTCCAAATCTTTAGGCCCTCAAAGTTATATCTCTGTTTTTGAAGAACCCAAAGAAATCAAAAAGAAAATAATGTCAGCTGTAACTGACACTGGAAAAGTAGTAAAGTATAATGTTAGAAGAAAACCAGGTATTTCCAATCTCTTAACTATCTACAGCCTATTCAGCAACCAATCAGTAAAAGAATTAGAAAAGAAATTCAAGTCCAAAGGTTATGCCTATTTCAAGAAATCACTAGCTGACTTTCTAATAGATTCTTTAGAGCCTTTCAGAAAAAAAAGAAAAGAGTTTCTTGCCAGAAAAGTCTATGTGGAAGAAACTCTAAAGCTTGGCTCCAGAAGAGCCAAATCTGTTGCTGAACGGACAATGACTGAAACCCGGAAGAAAATGGGGTTAGAGTAATTAATTATTCAAAACCAGAGAGCTTAGTTCTTTGGTTTTTTGTTTTAAAAGCTTCTGGCTATCGGCCTCAATTGTTAAACGCAGTAACGGCTCGGTATTTGAAGGTCTAAGATTAAACCACCAGTCATTATATTCTACTGTGACCCCGTCCAAATAATCCTGCTTGCCGTCTGAATATTCTTTTTTAACCAAATCCAATATCTTTTCTTTATCTCTAACCTTAAAATTAATTTCAGATCCTTTAGCATAGGGAGACAATTCTTTTTTAATTTTAGAAACCTTTTTATTTAAATCAGAAATGACTTCCAATAAAAGTAATAAGGATATAAAACCGGAGTCAAGATAATAGTTATCTCTAAAACAATAATGGCCTGATAATTCTCCTCCCATTATTCCGTCATTCTCTTCTATAGCTTTTTGAATATTAATAAAACCCACCGGGGTTCTAAGAGGTCTCCCTCCCCATTTTTTAATAAACTCTGGAACAGCTTTAGAGCAAATCAAATTATAGGCTATTCCCTTATTAGGATTCTTCTCTAAAAGATGTTTAGCTAAAATTAAAAGCGTAACATCAGCTCTAACAAAATTGCCCAGCTCATCTATCAGATAGATTCTATCAGCATCGGGGTCAAAGATAAAACCGAGGTCAGCTTTTTGTTTTTTTACCTCTCTGCTAATCTGATCGGTTGCTCCCTGGCTTAAAGGATTAGGAGAATGAACAGGAAAACTTCCATCTAATTTAAAGCTTAAAGGACTAATCTTAACGGGCAATCTTTTTTCAATCAAAGGAATAACTTTCCCGGCCATGCCATTCCCTGCATCTATTACTATTTTAAATGGTTTTATTTTATTGAGATTAACAAAAGAAAAAATGTGATTAATATAATCAGACCAGATATCCAACTCCTTGATTTTTCCCTCTTTTTTTGAAGAAAAATCTTTTTCAATAATATTAAGAAGAGCTTTTCCAGAAACAACTTTAACCTTGTTAATCATTTTAAATCCATTGTACTCCCTGGGATTATGAGAAGCAGTTATCATAATTCCTGTTTTATATTTATAATAACCAGTTGAAAAATAAACACATTCAGTTGGAACCTGGCCTATATCATAAACATTGGCTCCCTGGGAAATAATTCCCCTGCTTAGGGATTCAAAAAGAACCGGGGAGGAAAGGCGCATATCCCGACCCACGATGATATCTTTTGCTTTAGTATAGTTAACAAAAGCCTGACCTATTTTAAAGGCGGTTTCTTTGTTTAACTCCTTGGGATAAATTCCCCTGATATCATAAGACTTGAATATTAAGGGATTGACCTTCATATATATCTATTATAACATAACTATATGAGTTTTTCAGTAGGCATTATTGGTCTTCCTAATGCTGGGAAGTCAACCTTGTTTAAAGCCCTGACTAAAAAACAGGTTGATATTGCTGATTATCCTTTTACTACTATTGACCCTAATATAGGTATAGTTGCTGTGCCTGATAAAAGACTAGAAAAAATAGCTCAGATTGTCCAACCGGAAAAAATCACCCCTACGGTAATAAAGTTTATAGATATTGCCGGCTTAATAAAAGATGCCCACAAAGGAGAAGGAATGGGCAACCAGTTTCTTTCCCATATCAGACCCTGTGATGCCTTAATCCAGGTAATTAGATGTTTTAAAACTTCAAATATTACAGAAGAGATTAATCCTAAAAAGGAAATAGAGATAATTGAGAATGAACTGCTTATGAAAGACCAGGAGCTGGAAGACAAAACCCTGACTTCTAAGAATAAAATCTATGTTTTCAATATTAAAGATAACCAGGATATTCCAGACCTGCCTAACTCTCTAAGCATTAATCTGAAAGATGAAGAGGAGATAAGCGAGCTTTCTCCTCAAGAAGCAGAAGAATTATCATTAAAATCAAAACTTGACGAATTAATCCTAGCTTGCTACAATACCCTTAGTTTGGTAACTTTCTTTACAATCACTGGAGGCAAGGAAATAAGAGCCTGGACCATAAAAAAGGGCTCGGATATAATATCAGCAGCTGAAAAAGTCCACACTGACTTTGCGGAAAAGTTTATCAAAGCAGAAGTAATCCCCTGGCAGGAGCTAATAGAAGCCGACTCCTGGAATAAAGCTAGAGAATCAGGCAAAATAAAACTAGCAGGCAAAGACTATATTGTTCAGGAAGGAGATATAATTGAGTTTAAAATCTAATGAAAAACTACGAACTAACCTATTTAATAAAACCTGATATTTTTGAAACAGAAATAAAAAGCTTAACTGAAAAAATAAGCGCTTTTATTAAAGAACAAGGAAAAATAATAAAAACATCTGAACCTAATAAAAAGAACCTAGGCTATCAGATAAAGGACAGAGCTGAGGCTTTACTGGTTTCTTTGGATTTCTCTTTAAATCCTGAAAATATAAAGAAATTAGAGGAAATGCTTAAAAAGGAAAACCAGGTTATAAGGCATATTATTGTAATAAAAAAGAAAGTAAGAGAAATAACCCCCCGAATCAAGCCCATTGAGCTCTTGGTTGAAAAACCTCAAGGCTCTAAAAAGGTTGAGTTAAAAGAAATTGACAAAAAGATAGAAGAAATATTAAAATAATAATATGAAAAACTAGTTTTCTATTAGTATGAAAAACGAGTTTTCTACTAGTATGAAAACAAGTTCCTATTAATATGAATTTAAACAAAGTTGTCCTTATTGGACGAGTTACTCAAGACCCAGAAGTAAAAACCATTCCTTCAGGCCAAATGGTCTGTAGCTTTGGTTTAGCTACAAACCGGGTCTGGACTAACCAGGAAACAAAACAAAAAGAAGAAAAAACAGAATTCCATAATATTGTTTTATGGAGAAGATTAGCTGAAATTGCCTCTCAATACATAAGCAAAGGGAGTTTAATCCTGATTGAGGGCAGAATCCAGACAAGATCATGGCAGGATTCTTCAGGAAACAAAAGATATAAAACAGAAATAGTTGGAGAGAATATACAATTAGGCCCAAAAAGCGCTTCTCAATCAAATCAGGCAAGCTTTGCTTCAACAAAAAGCAAGCCTAATATACCAATAGTTGAAGAGAAACAAGACAAAGAAATAAGAGTTGAAGATATACCCTTCTAAGTTATTAAAGTAAACTTTAGAAATTACAAATTATGGATTGCTTCTTTTCAAAGAATTATTTCATAATTCTTTGAAAAACCTACAAACTTATGGATTGTTATTTTTGCCAAAGAAATATTAATGAGATTGATTTTAAGGATACCGGGCTTTTATATAAGTTTATTTCCGGCTTGGGTAAAATCAAGGCCAGAAAAAGAACCGGGGTCTGCTCCAAACACCAGAGAAAGCTGACTAGAGCAATAAAAAGAGCCCGACATCTCGGACTTTTATCAACCACTGAAAAATAAATTAAGCTTGTTCAATAACGGCTTTTTTTATTTCTTTAAGTATTTTAGGATTCTCCTTTAAAAAGGTTTTGGCTCCCTCTATGCCTTGACCTAATTTATGTTCTCCAAATTGATACCAACTGCCTGATTTTTTAATAATTTCGTTTTTTAAACCAATATTCAAAAGGTCAGCTGTATATGATATACCTTCATTATAATAAATATCAAACTCAGCAACCTTAAAAGGCGGGGCTACTTTATTCTTAACTATCTTGGCCTTAACTCTGTTTCCGATAATCTCATCCCCTTGCTTTATTTGAGCCATTCTTCTTAAATTAATCCTAACAGAAGAATAAAACTTAAGAGCTAATCCTCCTGAGGTAGTTTCTGGATTGCCGAACATAACCCCTATTTTCATTCTGGTTTGGTTCAGAAAAATAACAACTGTTTTTGTTTTAGCCACTACTGAAGATAGTTTTCTTAAAGCAGCAGACATTAATCTTGCTTGAAGACCTATTTGAAATTCCCCTATTTCTCCAGCAATTTCTGCCTTGGGAGCTAAAGCAGCTACCGAATCAATGACAATAATGTCAACCTGGCCTGATCTTATTAAGCTTTCTACTATTTGCAAAGCTTGTTCTCCTGAATCAGGCTGGGAAATCAAAAGGTCGTTGATATTAACCCCTATTCTTTTGGCATAATCAGGATCTAAAGCATGTTCAGCATCAACAAAAGCAGCTACACCTCCTTTTTTTTGAGCTTCAGCGCAGATATGTAAAGCCACGGTTGTTTTCCCAGTAGACTCCTGACCAAAAATCTCAATTACTCTGCCCCGAGGAACACCTCCTATGCCTAACACAGAATCTAAGGAAATAGAACCGGTGGAAATAGCATCAACATGAACTTTTGGCGTATCTTTCAAATTCATAATAGCGCCTTCGCCAAAGCGCTGTTTTATTTCTTCAATAGCTTCTTGTAAATCATGTTTTTCTTCTTTTGCCATAATAATTTAGGATAATGTTTTTATTCTCTAATGTCAAATCCCGTTAGAAATTTCGTTTTGTTTTAAACTACCCTAAAAATATATCACGCTATTTCTAACGGGGTCAAACTTTTTCCCATTCCCCTTCTTCCTTAGGAACTTCCTTCATCTCTCCATAGACCTCTCTAGATTTGGCTCCTTCAGCCGGACCAACCACGCCTTTATCTTCTAAGATATCTATTAGTCTGGCTGCCCGGGCGTAACCTACCCTTAATCTTCTCTGAAGCAGAGAAGCGGAAGCTTTATTAGCCTCAAGAACTAAATTCTTGGCGTCTTCAAAAAGAGGGTCATCTCCATCATAATAGGAATGGCTGGAAACCCCTGCTTCTTCTGAATTTCTTTCCAGCTCCTGAAGTAATTCTGTATCCATTTCTGACCCTGCTTCCTGGCCTGATATTATATGTTTAACTACTTTCCTAACTTCTTTTTCTGAAACATATGGTCCTTGTATCCTCCTGGGCTTAGGCGTGTAAGAAGAAAGATAAAGCAGATCTCCTCCACCCAAAAGCTTTTCTGCCCCAGCCATATCCAGAACTGTTCTGGAATCAACCTGGGAAGCAACCTGGAAAGTAACTCTGGAAGTAATATTAGCCTTAATCAAACCAGTAATAACCTCTACTGAAGGCCTTTGGGTAGCTACTACTAAATGAATGCCTACTGCTCTGGCCATTTGGGCCAGTCTGACAATACCAGCTTCAATTTCTCTTCCTTTAGCTGCCATTAAATCAGCCAACTCATCTATGACAAGGACTATAAAAGGAAGCAGAGGAGTTCCATCAGACAAGGCTTTTTCATTAAAAGAATTAATATTCCTTGCCTTAGCTTCTGACAAAACATCAAATCTTCTTTCCATTTCTGAAGTAAGCCATCTTAAAGCTCCTATGGTCTGACTGGCGCTGTAAATAACAGGACATAAAAGATGAGGCAGATTGCTGTAAACCGGGAATTCAACTCTTTTCGGGTCTACGAGAATAAGTCTTAAGCTTTCTGGTCCAGCGCTCTTAGTAAAAGTGCTGGGCTGGTACAACAAACTCATAATCAAAGAATTAAGAAAAATAGTCTTTCCTGTACCAGTAGAACCAGCCACTAAAAGATGGGGCATTTTACTTAAATCAGTATAAATAGGAGAACCAGAAACATCTCTTCCCAGAACGAGCAGTAGATTAGCCGGAGACTTCTGAAAAATAGAATTATCAATTAAGTTTCTTAGGCGGACTTCGGCTCTTCCTTTATTAGGAAGCTCAACCCCTACTAAAGATCTTCCTGGGATAGGGGCTTCAATCCTGATTGGGTGGCTAGCTAAAGCCAAAGCCAAATCATTTGAAAGCCCGGTTATCTTGGATAGTTTTACTCCTTCAGCCGGCTTAAAAGTATATTGGGTAACTGTTGGACCGATATTGATTTCTGACATAGCAACATCAATATTAAAGTTCTGAAGGGTCTTTTTAATAATAGCTGAATTAAGCTTAGTGTCTCCGCTGGTAGGAGCTCCTTTATCAGGCTCTAAAAGATCCAAAGGAG
Organism: uncultured Candidatus Saccharibacteria bacterium; assembly: GCA_964408385.1. GTDB lineage: Bacteria > Patescibacteriota > Minisyncoccia > Minisyncoccales > GWA2-38-27 > CAYOZF01. Next base: position 86,629 of record CAYOZF010000001.1, read on the forward strand.
GCGGTTGGTAGGAAAACAACTTGGCTCCAGGAATCAATTTTTTATCCAATTTAACTTCAACTGGTTCAGACGGTTTTATTCCTCTAGATTCTTCTGGAGAAATTTCTTTTACTTTAAACTTAGGAGTAAAAATCTTTCTAATTATAGAGGTTTTAGGAGCTTCTTCCGGCTCTTCTGGTTTTTCTTCTTTTTTCTTGTGGGAACGGCGCAGGAAATACCAGAAAATCACTCCTCCTATGACAGTCAAGGCTGAAAAGATAATTAAGCTGGCCCAAAATCCAAAATAATTTAAAAAGGGCCAGGAAAAAATATACCCTATCCAGCCCCCTCTTTTGAGCTCTGGCTTGAAAGACGCCAGAATACCTGTTATGCCTAAAAGAAAAATAAAACAGGCCGAAATAACTGGCCAGAAAACTCTTTTGCTTCTGTTTAAGAACTCCTGATTAGCCCTGGAGTTCAAAAAAACCAAACCTCCTAAGACAAAGACTAAAGGCAGAAAAAAGACTGTAATCCCTCCCAGAAACTTAGCTCCCCTCATAAAATAAACTCCTGCTGTTCCAGCTTTATTAAAAAAGCTTAGAGCGATTAAAAGGGCGAGCAAAATCATCAGGATGCCTAAAATCGCGTGCTTTATCTCAACAGGAAGAGCAAATCTTTTAACTTTTTCTTTCTTAAATTTCTTCTTTTTTTTCTTACTCATCTTTTTAATTTATTAAGAAAACTTGTTTTCTTACTTTAATTATATAATTCCTGACACAAAAAACAAGGGTTTTTATCCCCTTGCTTACTTAATTTGCCACGAGCTAAGCTCATGGTAAATAAAAATCTATCGATCATTCTAAGAAAAAATTAGATGCTAAATTATATTTTTTACTTAATAAAACATCTTTTGTGAAATTTCTATACTTTATTGGATCATTAAAAAATTCTCCAAGAAGCCCTTTGTCAATAATAATAGAATCTCTTATGCCCAAATAATCAGGGTTTGTGCTAAAAGAATAATTTTCTGCAAAATTCAAAACTTTATTTATATCCATCACCCCTTTTTCTTTTAATTCTGGTTCTATTAATTGTCCGGGATTGATAACATTTATATAAACCAAAAGATACTTTAAATATTCGTCACTATCTATTTTTACAGCTTTAAATGGTCCCTCAAGCAGACTTCCGATCCTGGTATTTTTTATATTAAAATAATTAGTATATCCTGTCCCCAATCTATGCATAAACTTAGATATTCCATTTTCTTTAATCTCTTGGAGTATTAGATGGAAATGATTTGGCATCAAACAATCTGCCATAATTCTTACTAAAGGCAACCTATTGCTTTTATTTTTTTCAATAAATTCTTTCAACAAATTAAAATTTATTCTTCCTTTATTTTCTCTTTCTATTTGTCTAAGAATTCCTAGAGAAATATCTTCTTCATTAAACAAAAACATCCCTTGCAGAAATCTCCACATATCTGCTTCGCTATTAAAAATATTACGTTTATCTACTCCTCTATTAAAAATATGACAAATAATTCCCGGTCCAAATTTTATTTTCCTCATATTTTTATATTTTTATTTGCCACGAGCTTAGCTCGTGCAGCTATTCATGGCAAATTATTATTCAACTGCTAAGCCTTTTTCTTTTGCTCCTTCTACATATATTTTCTCTATCTCAGAAGAACTTAACGCTTCGCTGTAAACCCTAATATCATCCATATAACCATTAAAATAGCCCTCGTTTGAATATCTAGTTCCAAATCTTAAATTAGTACTTATTATTGTCGTTTGACCCGGCCCTTCATCTACTAATACCCCGTTTATATACATTTTAGCTGTAGTTGTATCATCTGTTACAGCAATATGAGTCCACTCATTTACCCTCCAATCAGAATCTTTAGCTACCAATCTATCTTCAAAACAAATATTTTTAGGGATAGAAGCACAAAGTGCACCTCCTGTATAATTTTTAATAAACCACCATGTTCCCGGAGATCTATTATCGGCAAAATACTGATAAGCGTTTTTATCTGGGGTTTTAAACCATAAGCTAATAGTCATTGCCCCATTTATTTTTAAATCATGATCTATATGAACCCAATCGCCTTGAGAACGAATAAATTCTAAAGCTTGACCATTACCGCTAGGAGTATCTGAAATAAAATCTGTCCCATGCAAAGTGGCATTATTTTCTAAACCACTAAAATCAGAAGCATCCCCGTTAAAATCCCATTTACCTACAGCATAAGCCCCTAAACCATGATCTAAACTGGAAGCAAACTGCAATCCAGCCGCAACCCTAGCTTTCTTCCTGGCTTCACCTAAAGAAACAAAAATAATACTGACTAAAACGCCAATTATAGCGATAACAACTAATAGTTCTATCAATGTAAACCCAGCACCATTTTTAAAATAAAAATGGTGCTGGGTAAAAGCTTTTTGTTTCATTCTTCTTTCCATTAATTTATTATATCACAAAAGAAAAAACAAAAACAAGAGTAAATTGGGATAAATCCGTGGGATAAATCCGATTTATCCCAATTTTATTTATTTCTTAAACCCGGTGCCAGCTGGTATCAATTTCCCAATAATTACATTTTCTTTCAAGCCCCTTAGCTTATCTTCCTTACCTTCCATAGCTGCCCGAATTAAAACCCTGGATGTTTCCTGGAAAGAAGCTGAAGACAAGAAAGAATCTGTAGTCAGGGCAACCCGGGAAATACCCAGCAAAATAACAACTGCCTTAGCTGGCTTTTTCTTTTCTTTCTTAAGTTTTTCATTCTCTTCAATAAATCTAGATCTTTCAATAATCTCTCCAATAGTAAAAATACTATTGCCTATTTCTTTGATTTTTACCCTGGAAAACATCTGACGAACTATTATCTCAACATGTTTATCATGAATAATTGCTCCCTGGGAAACATAAATTTTCTGAATTTCATTAAGAATATATCTTTGGGCATCTTCTTTTCCCTTAGCCCTGAACAATTCTCTTAAATCCAGACTTCCTTCACAAAGCTGCTGGCCTTTTATAATATTATCTCCTTTTTCTACAAAAATAGCTGTTTTAGCAGGCAGTTTGTATTCAACAAGCTCTTTTTTATCTTTAGACTTAATACTAATTACCCTATTTGGAGTTATGTCTAATATCTTACCTTCAACCTTAGAAATCTCTGCCTTGCCCCGAGGAACTCTGGCTTCAAAAATCTCCTGCACTCTAGGCAGACCAAAAGTTATATCCCCGCCTCCAGCCACTCCTCCAGTATGAAAAGTTCTCATTGTAAGCTGAGTGCCTGGCTCTCCAATTGCCTGAGCAGCAACAATGCCTATTGCCTCTCCTTTTTCAACCAATTTTCTGGAACCAAGATCCCAGCCATAGCATTTCTGACAAATACCTCTGGTTGACTTGCAGGTAATAGCAGAACGGATCTTAATTTTTCCAACATTAGCTTCAGTTATCTTCCGGGCTGCAGCCCAGTCAATTATCTCTCCCTTCTTAACAATTGTCTTATTGTCCACTTTAATATCCTCTAAGGTTGTCCTTCCTACTATTTTATAGCAGAAATCCTGGCCTAAAACATCAGCGTCTTTCTTAAAGACTATAAATCCGTCCTTGTCCTTGCAGTCATTATCAAAAACTATCATGTCATGGGCAACATCAACCAAACGTCTGGTTAAATAACCAGCTGTTGAAGTTCTTAAAGCAGTATCAGCAGTTCCTTTCCTGGCTCCATGAGTAGAAATAAAATATTCCAAAACATCAAAGCCCTCCTTGAATGAGCTTTTTACTGGAAGCTCTATAATCTGGCCTGAAGGACTAATCACTAATCCTTTCATACCTGCCATCTGAACAGGCTGGCTCCAGGATCCTCTTGCCCCTGAATCAACCATTGTGAATATAGAGCCCATTTCCGGCAGAGTCTTAGGAACTAATTTTTCCAGCTCTGACTTGGTTTTTGTCCAAACTTCAATTACTTTGCTACTTTTCTCTTCCCGGGAAAGAAGACCTTTTTTAAAATGACTCTCAATAATATTAATCTCTTTTTCAGCTGCCTGAATGATTTTTTCTTTTTCTGGAGGAACTATTAAATCATCCATTCCCCAGGTTATCCCGGAAACTGTAGCTGATTCAAATCCCAGGTTTTTGATTTTGTCTAAAGTATTTTCAACTGTTTCCTGGTCAAACTTATCAATAATCTCTCCGACTATTTTTTCCAGTTTCTTTGAAGTCATAACTTCATTTATAAAGCCGTAGTTTTTAGGCAGGGTCTGATTCATTAATATCCTGCCGACTGATGTTTCTAAAATCTCATTATTTATTCTAATTTTTACCTTGGCTCTGATATTTATATCTTCTGTTTCCTTGGCTATAATTGCTTCTTCTGGATTATAGAAAAACTTGTTTTCTCCTTTAGCTCCTGGCTTTATCTTAGTAATCCAATAACATCCCAGAACAATATCCTGAGTTGGAGCAACAACTGGCGTGCCAGTAGCTGGTTTTAATAAATTATGAGATGAAAGCATTATCTCTTTTGCCTCTGTCTGGGCTCGAGTGCTTAAAGGAACATGGACTGCCATTTGGTCTCCGTCAAAATCAGCATTAAAAGCCTTGCAGACCATTGGATGAAGTTCAATCGACTCTCCTTCAATCAAAACCGGCTGGAAAGCCTGAATGCCCAAACGGTGAAGGGTAGGAGCTCGGTTAAGCAGAACAAACTTGTCTCTTACCACCTGCTCTAAAATAGCCCAGACATCATCTGTTTCCTGCTCGATCAATCTGGAAGCACCTCTGACATTATAGGCCAGCTCTTTATCCAATATCATCTTGATAACGAAAGGCTTGAAAAGCTCTAAAGCCATTTTCTTGGGAAGACCGCACTGATGAAGCTGTAATTGGGGACCAACAACAATTACCGACCTTCCGGAATAATCAACTCTTTTCCCCAAAAGGTTCTGACGAAACCTGCCCTGCTTTCCCTTAAGCATATCAGCTAATGATTTTAATAATCTTCGGCCTCCAGTAGTAGCAGTAGTTAATATTCCTTTTCTCATTCCATTATCAATCAAAGCATCAACTGCCTCCTGAAGCATTCTTTTCTCGTTCCTGACAATAACTTCAGGAGCAGCAATCTCTAATAAATACTTTAACCTGTTGTTTCTGTTTATCACCCGTCTATAAAGATCATTCAAATCAGAAGAAGCATATCTGCCTCCGTCTAATTGAACCATTGGCCTTAAATCAGGAGGCAGAATAGGAATAACTTTCAAGAACATCCATTCCGGCTTAATGCCTGCTTTAACCATTCCCTGAAGAAACCTTAGTCTTCTTAAAAGCTTTCTTTTGCTTATGGCTGTTGCCTTTTCTTCCTTCTTTTTCAAATCAGCCATTTCTTTTTTCAAATCAACCTTTTCAAAAATCTTTCTTAAAGTCTCTGCTCCGGTTCCAGCCTCAAATATTTCTCCGTATTTCAAAGAATAATCATAATATTCAACTTCAGAAAAAACCCTTAAAAGCTTTATACTTGAAATCTCTTCTTTGGCTTTATCCCGGGCAATTCTCAAGCCTTCTAAAATATCTTTTAATTGTTTTTCATCCTTAATTTCAGATTTAATAGTTCTTATTTTGCTCTTATACTCTTTTTCAACCTGTTCCAGGGTTTTAGTCTTGGCTTCTTCATTAAGATCAGTAACAATATAGGCAGCAAAATAAATAACTTTTTCCAGCTGCTGCATAGGAATATCCAAAACCATTCCTATTCTTGAAGGAACTCCCCTTAAAAACCAGATATGGGAAACAGGACAGGCTAATTTAATATGGCCCATTCTTTCCCTTCTGACCGTAGCTTTAGTTACTTCTACTCCGCATCTTTCACAGACTATGCCTTTATACCTAATCCTCCTGTATTTCCCGCAATAACATTCATAGTCTTTTTCTGGACCAAAAATCTTCTCGCAAAAAAGCCCGTCTTTCTCAGCTTTCTGAGTTCGGTAGTTGATTGTTTCCGGTCTAATAACCTCACCCTTGCTCCAGGATAAAATATCTTCTGGAGAGGCAATCTTTATTCTTATTTTTTCTAAATCTTGAACTCTCATTTTGTTAGTTCCGGCACTTACCGGAAATTATTTTTCTTTTGGTTTTTCTTTAACTTCAATGTTTAAGCCTAAAGATTTTAATTCTGAAACTAATAAATTGAATGAAGCTGGGATATTAGGATTCTTTATCTCTTCTCCTTTTAAAATGGCTTCATAAGTAGCTGCTCTTCCTAAAACATCGTCTGATTTTATGGTTAAAACTTCCTGAAGAGTATTGGCTGCTCCATAACCTTCTAAAGCCCAGACCTCCATTTCTCCGAATCTCTGACCTCCGAACTGGGCTTTTCCTCCCAAGGGCTGTTGGGTTATCAAGGAATAAGGGCCAATAGAACGCATATGAATCTTGTCTTCAACCATATGAATAAGTTTTATCATATACATATAGCCGACTGTAATCTTTTCTGGAAAAGGCAAACCAGTCCTTCCGTCATAAAGAACAAACTTCCCATCTTCAGAAAAACCAGCCTTTCTCAGCTCCTGCTTAATATCTTTTTCATTAGCCCCAGCCATTGAAGGAGATTCTGCTAAATAACCAAGCTTAGAAGCGGCCATTCCTAAGTGGGTTTCCAAAATCTGACCGATGTTCATTCTGGAAGCAACGCCTAAGGGGTTTAAAACAACATCTACTGGAGTGCCGTCTTCTAGAAAAGGCATTTCCTCTTCTGGCACAACCCGGGAAATAACTCCTTTGTTCCCGTGCCGGCCAGCTAACTTGTCTCCAGCCTGAATTTTTCTCATTGAAGCTATTTCTACTTCTATTCTTTTGATAACTCCTGGCTCCAACTTATGGCCTTCGTCTCGAGAAAAGACTTTAATCCCAACAACTCTTCCTCTTTTTCCGTGCTGCATTAACAAAGAGGTGTCTTTTACATCTCTGGCTTTTTCCCCAAAAATAGCTCTTAATAGTCTTTCTTCAGCAGTTACGCCTGCTTCTCCTTTAGGTGAAATCTTGCCTACCAAAATATCGTTGGGACCGACCTCTGCTCCGATTCTAATAACCCCTTCTTCATCCAAGTCTTTTAGTTTCTCTTCAGAAATATTGGGTATATCGCAGGTAGTAATTTCCGGGCCTAATTTTGTTTCCCTAACATCGCAGACAAGGTTTTCCAAATGAATTGATGAATAATAATTCTCTTTTACTAATCTCTCCGAAATAATAATCGCATCCTCAAAGTTTAAGCCTTGCCAGGAAAGAAAAGCAACTAAAATATTCTGGCCTAAAGCCAGTCTGCCCTGGGAAATAGCTCCTCCATCTGCTAAAATATCTCCTTTTTCGATTTTCTGGCCCTTGCTAACAATAGGCTTTTGGTGAAAACAAGTATATTGATTTGTTCTGACAAAGGTTTTCAAGTCATATCTTTTCTTCTTAACAACAATGTGGTCAGCATCAACTTCAGCTACTATACCGTCTTCTTCAGCAATTACTTCCTGGCCTGAATCTCTGGCTACTCTTTCCTCCATACCTGAACCAACCAAAGGAACCTCGGGGTTAACCAAAGGAACTGACTGCCTCTGCATATTAGATCCCATCAAGGCTCTGTTAGCATCATCATTCTGGAGAAAAGGAATAAGAGAAGTTCCAACAGAAATACACTGTTCAGTAGAAACATCAATATAGTCTATCTTATCCTTATTAATCAAGCCTGGTGCTCCTTTTATTCTGGCCTCAACTCTTTTATCAGTAATCCGGCCCTGTTCATCAATAGAAACGCCCCCATGGGCAATATTGTATTTCTCTTCTTCAAAAGCATTAAGATAATGTATTTTAGAGGTAATCCTGCCTTTTTCAATCTTGAAATAGGGAGTTTCAACAAAACCATAAGGATTAACTTTTGCAAAACAAGCTAAGTGGTTTACTAAACCAATATTAGGACCTTCTGGGGTCTGAATAGGACAAATTCTGCCGTAATGGGAGGGTTGGACATCTCTTACTTCAAAACCAGCTCTTTCCCTGGTTAAACCACCTGGTCCAGTAGCTGACAATCTTCTCTTATGCTCTAATTCAGCTAAAGGATTTTCATTGTCCATAAACTGGCACATCTGGGAAGAAGTGAAGAACTCTCTGATAACAGACATAACTGGTCTGGGATTAACTATCTGGGAAGGAGACATGCTGGCAGAATCCAAAGTAGACATCCTATCCTTAACAATCCTCTCCATTCTCATTAAACCGACTCTTATTCTGTTCTGAAGAAGCTCAGCTATTGTTCTTACTCTTCTATTGCCTAAATGGTCTATTTCATCCGGGCTGGCATCAGGATCATTATTTAATCTGATAATCTCCCTGATAACCTCTATAATATCATCTACTTTTAAAACTCTGTTCTCTGGAGTAATCTTTTGTTCCGTCTTTGTTTTCTTAAGCTCAGGCAGTCTCTGCCACATTCTCCATCTTCCGACTTTTGACAAGTCATATCTTTCAAAATTAAAAAAGGTGTTCTCAATTAATTCTTTGGCTGTATCAGGAGTAACCAAATCTCCTGGCCTTAGTCTTCTATATATCTCAACCAAAGCATTGGGCTGATCCGGGGCTGGATCTTTTTTCAAAGTTTCTTCAATATAGTTTATATCCGGATTATTATCTACATCCTTAAAAAGGTCTTTTATCTGTTTGTTGTCAAAACCTCCCAAAGCCTTTAAAAGGGTGGTAGCAGCTACTTTTCTTTTTCGGTCAATCTTTACTCCGATAAAACCGCTGGCTTCATTTTCAAACTCCAGCCAGGCTCCTCTGTTGGGAATAATTTTGGCTCCAAACCTGTTCCTGCCTCTTACTCTTTGCAGGCTAAAAAAAGCGCCCGGCGAACGAATAAGCTGGGCTATAGTCACTCTCTCAATTCCATTTACAATAAAAGTTCCCCTTTCTGTCATTAGGGGAAAATCAGCTAAAAAAACTTCTTGTTCCTTTGCTTTCTTTGTCTTGAGATTAACAAGCTTGGCCTTAACCCTTAGAGAAGCTTCATAGGAATCATTATTTATTCTTGCTTCTAAATCATTCTTATACTTTGACTTATCTAAAGTATAATCAGTAAACCAAAGCTCATATTCCTTCCCAGCATAATCCCTTATAGGGAATATTTCTGAAAAAAGCTCTTTTAATCCCTCAGCCCAAAACCAATCCCAGCTTTCTTTTTGAAGAGATAAAAGATAAGGAAGTTTAAGGGAAACTTTTGACTTAGAAAAACTTTTAATTTTCATGAGAAAATCTCGAGCATACCCGCTCTTAAAATACGCAAAAGAGATATTTTTAACAAAATATCTCTAAAATAATTCCAATTAATATTAAAATAGTATCAGAAACACTACTGTTTTAAATTTTAATTTATTTAAGAGACCTTGTCAAGAGCTTTACTCCTCTTCAGGATATTCCTCTTCAATTGGAACAATTGGAGGCTCTTGTTCAACTATTCCGTCTAAAGCTCTTTTACCAGCTTTTAAGTTCTTTAATATTGCTGCGACTAGGCCATTATTAGGGTTATTGCTTAAAATCTTCTCAAAAACAACAATAGCATTTTCTTTATCTCCCAGTTCATCATAAATTAGGCCCAAGAAATACAAGGCATTAGCATAATCATTGTTCAAGAGAACAGCTCTTTCTAGTTCAACTTTGGCTCTTTCAAAATCCTCAAGCTGATAATAAAGCATGCCTAACTGGAAAGCCAGACCAACATCATTGGGAGCTATGCTTTTTGTCTTTTCTAGCTGCTGAATCATTTCTTGTTCTTTTCCCTGAAGCTGATAAACTATTGCTAGCTGAAAATGAGCTGCTGCATAATCTGACTTTAATTCAATAGCTTTTTCAAAAAACTCTTTAGCCTCTTCAAGCAATTTATCTTTTTCTTCTGAATCTTCCTGGCTAACATGAACTAAAATAGATATTCCTGCCTGAGTTGGGAAAATCGGATTGGTTGGCTCAAGCTCTGAGGCTTTTTTATAAGCATCAACAGCCCAATCCTTGGTTCCTCCAACAAGTCCAATTAAACTCTGATAAATATCTCCTCTGACTGACCAGTTGGCTACATTATTAGAATTAACATCAGTAGCCCACCTGACCGCGTTAACAGCACTGCTGATATATCCCTGAACAAGCTGGAAGGTCTCTGGTTGAGACAAATCAGTCCTGGCTGTTATTTCGTTTATTGATTGAATATATACTTGAGAGATTTCTCTCCAGTATAAGTCTACCTTAGGGCTCATATCGATTGCCTTCTTTATATTCACCAGTGTTTCATTTGTCTTTTCCTGCAATTGTTCCAAGGTTTCAGCACTACTCTTTTCCTGCCAACTTTTAATCCCCTCTAAATAGCTCATAGCGGAAACATATCTTTGCCCTTCAAGAATCATAATGCCTAAACCAAAAATAAAGATTAGGGTAAAAGCAAAAGTAATCCCTAAAGTAGTTAAAGAAGAAGGCTTCAAAATAATCTCTTTTTTAAAAGGAGAAAACAAAGAAACAAAACAGGCTATTAAAAGGAAATAAACAAAATCCAAGGAAAGATTGGAGTGATAAAGAAAAAATCCAACAGTAGCTGTCAAAAAACTGGCGAAAAGCCCGATGCCTAATATCACAGAAAACTCTTCCCCTTCCAACTCTTGGACTGTCTTAGAGAAGAAGAATCTAATTCCATGATATATTAAAAACAAAACCAAAGCTAAAAATGCTAACCCGCCTAAAATTCCTAAAGTAGCTAACAAAGTCAAAGCTTTAGAACTAGCCCAATCAAAGTTTAAGTTCCAAAAGATGCTTTGATTAAAACCGATATCTTTAAATTTTGAGAAAATGTAACTAAAAGAGCCTGGTCCTGATCCGATTAAAGGGTTCTGCTTCAAAGACTGAAAAGCAACATTTAAACTAGCTTTATTAGTTAGATAAACATCAATGGATCTATCCGGCGCTCCTGGAATCTGAAATTTGAAAAAAGTAAATAATAAAGCTATTGCCAAAAAGAACATAGGCAGAATAAGCCAGCGGCTATCAAAAACATCTCTTTTCTGACTGGCTAAAGCAATAATCAAAGCAGCTCCTATTATTACTATCCACCAGGCAATTTGAAAATTAATTATTAGCAAAAGAGCGGCAGCTAACAAAGCAGAAATTATAGAAAAAACTCTTAGTTTTTTGTCTTTTGCTGTTACTAAAAAGGTGATTATCAAAGGAAAAATAATAGCTGCGAATACAGCCAAAGAATTAACACCTCCAATAGTGTTAAATGAAGTTGCTTTGGTAAAACCAATAGGAAGAATAAATTTTCCTAAAACCTGAAGAAAACCATAAAGCATTACTAAAAAGGAAGAGGCTACTAAAGAAACAACTAGATAAAAAACCTCTTTTACTTTAAAAATATTAACAATCAGGAAATAAAGAAGAGTTAAGCCTAATATAGTAAGGGTGCTTTCAGAAGTGACCTGAGGCCAGCCCCAAAAACTTCCGTATCTTGATAAGGAAAAAATATTAGAAGCTATATAGACTAAAAAAAGCAGAGCAATTGGTATATGGACTAAACTGAGATTAAAGCTAAGCCTACCAGAGATCAAAGCTTTTAACATCCAGGCAAAAACTGATATGAAAACCAAGAAAATTAATAAAGCTTGTTTGTTAAAATCAAGCACATTTGCTGTCCAAGGCAAAAATAAGATTGGCAGCAAAAATACTAAAACATATATGCTTGTTTTAGAAACTTTGTCACAAGCATCAATTATTGAAAAAGATTTGTCTATTTTTTTCATATATTTTTTAAGTTAATTTATATAATTATTTTATATTATTTTTACTTAAAGTCAATTTAAACTTTTCCACTTCTTTTCCCCAACTTCTATGTATCAAGGGTAATATTTTCATAATGGTTAATACGTTCTACTTTTTCATTTTCATTAAGAACTATACAAATTGCATCAATTCTATATATTTTTTGCTTTGATTGATTTTTTAACATATAGGCCTGACTGTTTCTAATAATCCTATAAACCTTATCTCTATTAATAGCATCCTCTGGTATTCCGAATTGCTCCCCTATTCTTGTTTTAACTTCTATAAACACTAAATCATTTTTATATTTGGCAATCAAATCAATTTCTCCATACTTATTTTTATAATTTTGCTCTAAAATCTTATAACCTTTTTCCTCTAAATATTTTCGGGCAATATTCTCCCCTAAATTCCCTTTTTCTAAATTAAACTTTTTAATCTCCATAAAATTATCGGGATAAATCGGATTTATCCCAAACTTCATTCTAATATAAAATCGTTAATTTCATTATGTTTTTTACTTATTATAAAATCTCTAACAAATTCTCTATATTTTTCTGGAGTTGGAAAAAACTCCTTAAATACTCCTTTTTCAATAATAATAGAATCTCTCAATCCTAAATAATCTGGATTAGTGCAAAAAGAATAATTTTCTGCGAAATTAATAACTTTATCTATATCTATTACTCCTTTTTCTTTTAATTCTGGCTCTACTAATTGTCCGGGATTAATAACGTTTATATAGGCTAAAATATATTGCAATTGGATATCATTTTCTATTGCTATTGCCTTGAATCTTCCCTGGAATAAAGGTCCTACCCGATTATATTTCTTATTAAAATATTTAACATATCCTATCCCAAGTTTCTGCATAAACCTAGAAGTACCACCTTCTTCAATTTCCTCTAATAATAAATGATAATGATTCGGCATTAGACAATCGGCTAAAATGCGAACCAAGGGATTCTCATTTTTCTTATTTTTATCAATAAATTTTCTTAACAAATTAAAATTTATTCTTCCTTTATTTTCTCTTTCTATATGAGAAAGAATTCTAAACGAGCTATTTTCGTCATTAAACAGAGACATCCCTTGAAGAAATCTCCATTTATCTGAATCACTATTAAAAATATTGCGCTTTTCTACGCCTCTATTATAAACATGATATATTTTACCTTTTTCAAATTTTATTTTCTTCATATTATTGGGGGATAAATCCGATTTATCCCGGATAATTATGTATCTTCAAATTTTATTTTAGGACGATATTGCAAAGCCTCGGCAATATTATTAACTGTTATTTCTTGCCCCGTATTCTGCGCCGTATTTTCTGTTTCTCCTAAATCAGAGATTGTCTGAGCAATTTTTATTACTTTAAAGTAAGACCGGGCGGAAAGATTAAAACCCATAAGCGCTTGGTTTAGTAATTGTCTCGCTTCTCCGGAAAGAAAACAATATTTTTTGATATGACTATTTTTCATTTCGGCATTGGTAAAAATATTTTCTTTAAAAAAACGCTTGGCTTGTATTTCTCTTGCCTTTATTACCCGCTCTCTAATTTGAGCGGACGATTCCTTGTCTACGGGAGAAAAATCTTCGGGCTCCACCACCGGAACTTCTATATGAAGGTCAATTCGGTCTAAAATCGGTCCGGAAATTCTCTTTCTATATTTCTTGATTTCCCGCTGAGTGCAAATACAAGCTTTCTTAGGATGGTATAAATATCCGCAAGGACAAGGGTTAGCCGAAGCCACAAGCATAAATCTGGAAGGATAAGTTGCTCTAGCTTTACTTCTGGAAATGGTAAGCACACCATCTTCTAAAGGCTGTCTTAACGCCTCCATTACCGAACGCGGAAACTCGGTGAATTCGTCTAAAAACAACACTCCTCGGTGGGCCAAACTTATTTCTCCGGGCTGGGGATTTGTTCCTCCGCCGATAAGTCCGGCTTGGGAAATAGTATGATGAGGCGACCTGAAAGGGCAATTGGTAATAAGAGAACCCCGGGGAGGAATATGACCGGAAGCAGAATAAATTTTTGTCACTTCTAAAGATTCTAATTCTTTAAGCGGGGGCAGAATACCAGGGATTGCCCGGGCCATCATTGTTTTTCCAGAACCTGGACTGCCAATCATAAAAAGATTATGAGCCCCGGCAGCGGCAATTTCCACCACTCTTTTAACCTGCTCCTGGCCTAAGACTTCTTTCATGTCAAATTCAACATCATTCCTGACAACAAAACTATTCTTATTTTCATACTTTATCGGTTCAATCTGAATTTTGCCTAAGAAATAAGAAATTAAATGACCTAAACTTTCTATAGAATAAACATTAACCCCTTTAACAACCGCAGCTTCATTGGCCGATAATTTGGGAACAAAAATATTTTTAATCCCTTTATCTTTAGCGAATAAAGCTAAAAGCAGAGCTCCTTTAGTGTGACGCAAAGTTCCATCCAAAGAAAGCTCGCCAAAAAATAAACTTTCTTCGGGCAGGCTACATCTTAAAATTGAACCTAAAATTCCGACGGCTATAGGCAAATCATAACAAGAACCGTCTTTAGGAACGTCGGCCGGAGCTAAATTAACGATAATCCTTCTTGCCGGAAACTCATATCCGGAGTTAATAATAGCTGTTTTAACCCTTTCTTTGCTTTCATCAACCGCTTTAGCAGGAAGACCGACTATTTCAAAACCGGGCAACCCCCGATTAGCGACATTAACCTCTACATCTACTCCTATAGTATCTAAGCCTAAGTTTGTTATCGAATTAACTTTAATAAACATAATATTTTCCTCTTTCTTTATATATAACCCTTTTTAATTCCATAAAAGATAATATCTTTCCGGTTTCAGCAGCGGAAATATTTAGGGAACGAGATAATAAATCTATCTCCATTGGCTCTTTTTGTAATTCTTGAACAATGCGTTTTTCTATTTGTGTAAAATGTACGACACTCGGTGTTGCACATTTAGTAAAACTTTTTCCAAAAAATTCTAAAACATCTCCCACTCCAGTTACAACCTCCGCCCCCTGCTTAATTAATTGGTTTATCCCTTTTGAGAGAACGCTGGTCAATGGTCCAGGCACAGCAAAGATTTTTCTTTTGAATTTTCTGGCAAAATTGGCTGTTATTAAAGAACCACTTCTTTCCCCGGCTTCAACAACCATAACTGCTTTAGACAATCCAGCCACAATTCTGTTTCTTCTGGGATAAGTCCAATTAGCTGGAAGGGAGTTTCCTTCATATTCAGAAATAACTAAGCCTTGATTTTTTAATATCTCATCATATAATTTTACCTGGTACTCCGGATGAATAATATCAATTCCGCAAGGCATTACCGCAATGGTTTTCCCTCCAACGTCTAAAGCAGCTTTATGAGCTTCGGCATCAATCCCGTACATAAATCCAGAAACAATTGTTATGCCTCTGCTGGCTATTTCTAAAACCAGCTTCCGAACAACTTGCCTGCCGTAAACCGTCATCTTCCTTGAACCGACCACTGCCAGACAATTTTCAAAAATATCACTATCCCAATTACCTTTATAATATAACTGCTTCGGAGCATCCCGGCCTAATACCTTAAGCGCTTTTGGATATCGCGCATCATTTAAAGTTATTTTATTTTCCATTAAACTTGAGCTTAATTTTGAATTTCTTTATACCGTTCTAGCCAAAGTAAACCCCCAAACTTTCTTAATGCCGGCCTGTTTTAAAATCCTGGCACATTCTCTCATGGTTGCCCCGGTAGTAAAAACATCATCAATTAATATTATTTGTAATAAGCTTAGCTTATTATTATTACAAAATTGAAAGGAGTCTTTGATATTGCTTAAACGTTGTTCTTTGTTTAATTTTGCTTGATCTTCGGTATTTTTTATTTTTTTAAGCAAACTGACTACTCTACAATTAACTTTCTGCCCAAATTTATCAGCAATAAGCTTAGCTTGATTAAAACCTCTTTTCTTCTCTTTTTTATGGAACATCGGAACAAAAGTTACATAAGTATCATTTTCTGATGTAAAAGACAGAAATTCATCAAATCTATTTATCTTATCTTCTGCCACAATCTGAAAACTTCTATCTATAAGTTCGTTTATAATATCAAATTCACCGCCATACTTAATATTGTGAACAGATTTCTTAACAATACCCTCATAATCCCAGATATTTATCAACCCATCTAAACCATATCTTTTTGAACAAAATAGATGACTTTCTCCTCCAAAACTCCCTTTCCCACAAACTGGACAAACAGGTATTGATTCAGACAAGAAAACCTGACATTTATCACATATATATTTTCCTTCTTTGCCGCAGCCTAAACATAATTTAGGAAAAAATATATTTAAAAATAGATCTTTAATCATAGTTCTGGTTCTGGTTCTGGCTC
>CAYOZF010000001.1:102948-104431 GCA_964408385.1 uncultured Candidatus Saccharibacteria bacterium
TCTGGCTCAGGCTCTGGCTCTGGCTCAGGCTCTGGCTCAGGCTCTGGCTCAGGCTCTGGTTGAAAATTGATAGTTTCACATTCTCCTTCAACTTTTTCCCATTCTCCATTTTCAATCCAGGTGCAATAAACTTTTCCTGTAGCAGAATCGACCATTTCCATTTTCTCAATTCTCACCGTCTTGGCAGTAAGTTTATCCGTAATAACTTCTTTCATACGAGCTATTCCATTCTCTATGAATAAACCAAAAGATGATAAGGCTTGTTTTACTTTGTTTATAAAAACAGTAAATAGGCCTGAATCATCTGCAAACGTTTCTTCTCCAGAATCAGTGGTTATTGACAAGACTGAACCATTTTCATCTAATTTCAGGGTAACCGAATCAACTTCTAATTCTAAATCAGTCAGCTTTCTATTTAATTCCTGCATACCTAACCACATGGCCATACTGACTTCCTGCCACCTTATACTCTTATCATCACCTCTCTGGAATACATTATAGAAATCTTCTGAGATAAGCCCCATCTGGTCTTTAGCTGCACCTTCATCAATAAAATCGAAAGTGTAAACAGGAACATCAGCTATCCTTTCTAATATATCTTTTCCATCTACTAATACTATGTTCTCCTTTATCTCCCTGCTGGAACTGGTTGAAAACTGAGCCTGACCAGCGTCTATTTCTGAATAAGAAGCTCCTGAATGAATTTCAAAATTATGGTCTAAACTAGAACTATTTATTCCAACTGAATCGTGGTAAATAGCTAAAACATTGCTATAATCAGTACCGGAAGAATAACTATGAATCTTTAAAATTCCTCCGTCGTCAACAATTTCATAATCGTTGTAACCATCGTTATCCCAGCCTCCTCTCTGGATTTTAAAACCAGCCTTTTGGCCACTGCCCGTAGTAGCATTCACCTTTATATATGTATCACTGTTTTGTGCTACGTGTAAAAGATCATCTGGGGAATCTGTCCCAATCCCTACAAGACCATTGGAAATATTTAAGATATCGCTGTAATCAGCGCCTGATGAATAAGAATTAAGCCTGAGAACTCCCGCCTCATTAACAAACTCATAATCAATCGCATTATCGTTATTCCAGCCCCCTCTTTGTAGCCTTAAGCCTGATATCTGACTATCGCTGCTATTTACTTTTATGTATTGGTCGCCAGTTCCCTCTATGTGTAGTATTTCATCAGGGCTGTTCGTTCCAATACCTATATTGCCAGAACTATCTATTATAAACAGATCTCCATCACCTCCTATAGTATTAGACACCATGAAAGCAGGGCTTCCGTTAATAGTTACTACTTCCAAGGCTGCATCAGGCGAATTATCTCCTATCCCTACATTGCTGCCAAAATATGAATCTGCAGAACCTGAATTAACATAAATACTCCAGGCATTAGTCCAATCAGCATCATCTAAATCTATATAAGCTCCATAACCTGTTCCTCCTGTAATATCATCATCAGTATCAG
>CAYOZF010000002.1:0-10558 GCA_964408385.1 uncultured Candidatus Saccharibacteria bacterium
GGCCTATTTTGAGACATTGCAGAATAGCTCTATTTTATCTTCAAATTACAGGTTCTGGACCGAGAATGGCAGCATTTAAATTTTGAATGCCGTTTGGCATTGAAATTTATAATTGTTGCGTGGACTGTGGTGAGAATCTTGTCCCCGAATTGCGACGAGCGAAGCGAGGAGGCAATGTCCTTCGGGCAACTCCTTCGAGTCCTAGTCCGGCAGCAGGTTAGTGTATAGTTCAAGAGACCGAGAGGGGTCTCTTTTTATTTAATTTATGATATAATAAATAAAGATAAATTAAATTATATATTTATGAAAAAAAATATTTTGGTTTTAATTATAATAGTTGTAATTATTTCTATTTTAGGGGGCGTTATTATTTGGAAATATTCGGAGATATCAAAAGAAGACAATAGTTCTGGTGAAATAATACAAGAAAAAGAATCAAATATTGAGTCGGTTAAAAAGAGTTTTGAGATGATAAAAAAAGCTCATATGGAAAAAGACAGAGAATTATATGAACAATATATAACAAATCAAAGTAAGACTATATTTGCAGATTGGGAATTGATAGAGTATAAAGATATGGAGTTTATCAAAGCTCTTGAAGATAATGACAAGATTATAGTGACAATTAAAGTTACTCATAGTAATAATAGAACAGAAGAACAAAGTATCTTTTTTATTAAAGAAGATGGGATATGGAAAATGGATCTTATCGGTACTCTTGAACAAAATATTAAAGAGTATGAAGAAGAAAAAGCAGAAGAACCTACAAATGAATTGCCTGATTATATAGTGGTTGATATTAAAGCTTTTCCAGAACCTCCGATGGTTAATGATCAAGAAACAGAACTAGAGGTTCTTATTAAAAACATTGGAAAAGGTTCATCAGCAGAATTATTAGAACTTAGTTGGCAGATTGATAATGGGACACCAGGTTATAATAGTTTATATGGAATAATTATAGAGCCAGATCAAACAGAATCAATCATTATAAGGCCTTATCTAATAAATATACATGAAGATTCAGCAGGTGAAAAAACAATTCTAATTCAAATTGATCCCGATAATATTATTCAAGAAAGCGATGAAGAGAATAATATTTTTAGTAAAAAGATAAATTTCATCGAGTGATTTTTTGACTTTCTATATTTTAACGAAATATAGAAAGTAAAGATAAATTAATTCAAAAGTATTTTTGTGAATAAAACTAAACTAATATCAAAGTCAGGCATTTTATCATATGCTCTTTTTTTAATATATATATTCTTTACTTATTCTTCGAAAGCACACGGGCCTTCTCCTAATTATATTTTTATATGGATACATTTATCTGTTATAGCTTTAATAGTATTGGCTATTTTATGGATTTATTTGTTAGTTTTTATAGCTTTCCTTTTTAAGCTTAAAAAAATAAAAGAAAAAGATAAGAAAAATCTTATAGCATTGTTAAAAGTTCTTCCCTATAGAGTTGTTTTAGTAATTATTTACTGGTCTTTGCCAATTATTGGATATCTTTACAATGAATATTCTTTATCGTATCTAGGTTTCTCTAAGTGGATTCCTTTTCTTTGGCCTTTTATTTACTATATAGGAGAAAAATATGTTGATAGTAAAGAAGAAAAGATTAGACATTTATTTATAAAAAATAATCATCCAATTGGAGAATTTTCAACTTTATGGGGGTTTTTAATAATTCTTACATTTTCTGTTATAGTCCTATTTGTTATTATTTTTCACTATCAATTTATTATAGATAATAAAAATATTTCAGAAGAAAATGAAGAACAAACAGAATATGAATTTACTGATTGGAATATTTATAAAAACGAAAAACATGGTTTTGAATTTAAGTATCCAGAAAATTGGACTATTTTAGAATATGGTGATGTTATTGTGTTAAATAGTGATTCTTTTGGGAAAATAGTGATTTTCATTTCTTCTGGATCTCCCCCTGAAACCATGAATATGGAGCTTATAGAAAAAACTAGTATAGTCATTGATGGTTATCACGTATCCAGAAATTTATTTCAAGGTAAATTTGAGGATAATAGAGATAGTAGATATTTAAGAGTTTTTATTCCTGAGAAAAATATCTTTTATCATATGGATTTTAATAAAAATGATTCTGTAGAAATAGTTAATATGTATGATAAAATACTCTTTACTTTTAGATTCATGGATTAAAAATGAGACAGACCGAGAGGCCTATTCTGAGACACTATAAATATCCTTAATTTACCTTTGAATATTTATAAAAAGGACTAGGATATTTTTTATCTTAAATCTGGGATACAAATATATCCATTATTTATTGATATTTTGGTTCTAACATTGTTCACGATGCCCAGCAGGTTAGTGAGACCGAGAGGCCTCACTTTTTGTTGATATCAAGCTATCAAGCCGCTCAATTTTTGTTGACAGATATAATTATATGTGTTATGCTTAAAATAGTTAAAAAGTTCGTTGATAATTTAAATAAACAGTAATTCTAATAATTGAAAGGAAATAAAAAATGCAAAGAATAGCAGAGATAATTCTAGAGAAAGGATGTGGTTTATTGAATCCAGTGGAAACTTTTGAATCCGAAAGATTTAAAAAGCTATTAAAGCTCTTCAGTGATTATAATCCAAAAGGAGATGAAAAAATTGCTTTAAATTTAGGGCATTTAGTAATGGGAGAATTATTAAATACTTTTTCCGAACCAGAAGCCATTAAAGTAGCTAATAATCTTTCTAGTAAAACTGAGCGTAATCCAAATAATTATGCTATGATTCAATTCGTTGGAGAATCGCTTATCAATGCTGCGCAAAAATGTTTAACTAACGAGATTATTGAATTAGCTAAGAAATGGCGACAAGTAGAAGCTAATGAACAAATTAAAATTGCTTGTCAACTTTACTTTATTTTTCGCTCTGAAAGTCAAGAAAGTAAAGGAGTTCTTAGTATGAAGACGCTACAGATGAGTATAGAAAATAAAGCTAAAGAAATTCATGGTGAAAGAGCTATATTGCCTCTTCTTTATGGTAAGTGGAATAAAAACAATGTAGCTAACTGTCAGGGTAAAACACAAATGCTTATTGCTTTTGCTAGACTAGCTAAAGCACGTGTTATGTGTGCTGATCCACTTTCTAGTTGTCATGACATGGTAACCCATGCAAGATATAATTTAAGAGATCTTATTGTTACTGATCTTAAAAGCAGGCATCTTGAAGATGGGGATGATGAATTAGGTGAATCTATCCAAGCTTATAGTCTTGAAGAACAATTAGGACTTTATAAGAATGATAATTTTCATTCTTCAGTTGCTCTTGAATTAAAAGATAAGCGCTGGATATTAATTGATCCACATGGTCTGGCTTGGGGAGTATTCCCAGAGACTTACGATCTTCAAAATGTATTTATGATTCTGGAGAAATACCAGCTAGCCTTACCAGGATTGAATATTATTGACCATGATCATGGTGTTGCTCAAAGGATTATTGAGCAAAGGGTTAAAGATTCTGTTGTTTTTCTTAAGAGATCAAGAGAGATGGAAAAAGAAATAAACGTAAAAGTAAAGAGCATCCCTCAACTTATTGATTTCGTAACCAATAACTTAGATGTTATCAAAACTTATTTTGATCTTGAAGGAATTGAAATGCCTATTGATTGGGATAATCCTAATCATCAGCAATTGATTGCTACTAATGCAGTATTGAATAAAGAGGATATTTTTAATTTTAGCTTAATAAATAGTGAGGATTTTCTGAAAGCTAGAATTAAAAATTGGTTAACTCTTTGTCACGCTATAACAATGAATATTTTAGGTAATCAATTAAGTGATGAAGCAGAAATAACTCATCCTGTTTGTGGATTCGGATTACCAGAATATCATATGGCTATTGCTTGTTTAAATAGCATATCAATAGACTATCGTTATATAGCAGATAGATTTTTTATTAATCATAGTTTTGATCAAGTATCTTTGCATAATACTGGATTATTGAGAAATGAACTCGGTCAGGCTGCGATAAAAGCTTTAAGAGCTTTGCCATTCACACATAAATCATGTAAAAAATTTCTATAGGAGAAATAATATGGGTCCTCAAGCTGAAAAATTAAAAGAATTGTTAGGAGTAAAGAGAGACGTTGATTTAACCGGAACACTCAAAAAGAATCCTGAACTAGCACCTGGTCTTAATGAGTATCTGGCATGGCGAGATCAATCTCTTATTAATAAATCTAGAGAAGAAAAAGTAAAGTCTTTCGGGCATTCTGTAAAGAATATTGCCAAAACTTTTAAAAAGAAAAAATAAAAATATTTTTTCTAACAAAGAACATAAAAACCTGGCGAATGTCAGGTTTTTTTATTAAATCAATAATTCTTGAGCTAAATCGGGGATATAAATCTTTCCCGCTTCCATGATTTTGGTTCTAACATCGTACACGATGCCCAGCAGGCTAGTGCATAGTTCGAGAGATCGAGAGGGGTCTCTTTTTATTTGATTTATGATATAATAAATAAAGATAAATTAAATCTATATGTTTATATGAATAAAGCTATATCTACTCCTATAGCTATAATAATAGTCCTTATAGTATTTACTATATCTATAGGTCTTATTCTATTAGGTTATACATATTGGCCTAAAGGAGAAGTTATTTTAGAAGAAAACCAAGAACAAATAGAAGATGAGTTTACTGATTGGATCACTTATGTAAATGAAAATGGCGGATATATAATAAAATACCCGTCAGATTTATCCTTAGAACATAGGGTTGCAGAAGCAGGTAAAACTGTGCCAGATTTTATAGATAACGTTGATATAGAATCAATCGATGATTCTAATAGCTTGGTAGATTGGAGAATAGAAGTTTATAAAAATACAGAGGGTTTAACTGTCGAGGAATTTGCGGAACAAGTGGGTGGAGTGACAACAACTAAAAACAAAATAATAACAGACATAAACATAGATGGCATAAATGGCAAAAAAGTTGTTATAGATTATTTGCCTACTGATGCTGATCCTGAGTATTCGGTTCTTAATGCCACTTCTATATTTATTGTTAAGGGCACAAATATTTATACTTTTTTGTGTTTTAATAAAATTACGCAAAAAAGCGGAATAAAGGTTTATGATTCAATTCGTTTCGAGCAAATGCTTTCTACTTTTAAATTTATTGAGAAAGAAGAAGAGGCAGATACCTCTCTTTTAATTTACCCTTCTACTTGATTTTTCATTGTCTAGTGATAAACTGAAAATAGCCCTTTAGGACAGGGAGAGAGGATATGAAGCTGGTTGCTGTCTAAGCACTAAGCGAGTATGTTATTAGCCGAAAGGGTATTCTTAGGCAAGACCAATGTGCCTAAAGGTGCTTTGCGCGTTTGTCACGTGACTCGTTGGTCACGGTTTCTATCTTCTCTTCCCTTTAGGTTAAAGTATGTTCGAACGTCGTCTAGTCCCGGCAGCAGGCTAGTGAGACCGAGAGGCCTCATAAAGATCGCCAAAAAGGCGATTTTATGTTAGGATAAAATATATGGAAATTAAGGTTATTAAAGAAAAAATAAGAAGAGAGAGATGGTATAAGATGAGTTTTTAAAAAATGAACACAGTAGACGACTTGTTGACAACTTTTAAAATAAAAAGTATGATAAAGTTGTCAACTAAATATGAAGATTAAAGAATTAATTTTAAGAGAAATAAAAAACAGGAAAGAAATAAAAGTTGCAGATATTGTTAAAGCAACTGGTTTTTCACGTGCTTATATTAGTAAGATGTTTAAGGAATTAAAAGATGAAAAGAAGATATTTCAGGTTGGGAAAGCAAATCAATCCAGATATATTCTTGTTGATAAGAAAAATATTAACAAGTTAAAAAAACAAATATTAAGTTCCAGAAAGATATTGAAAAACAAAAATCTTTTAGAAAGCGATGTTTTAGCAGATATAAAAGAAAAAAGTGGAGTTTTTTTAGACATTCCTTCAAATATTTCCGCTACTCTGGATTACACTTTTACTGAAATTCTTAATAACGCCATAGAACATTCAAGGTCAGAGAAAATTAATATTTTTATAGGGAGGAATTTAGACAGAGTTATTTTTGAAATAACTGATTTTGGAATTGGTATTTTCAAAAATGTTATGAAAAAAAGAAAGCTAAGGAACGAACTTGAGGCTATCCAAGATATTTTAAAAGGGAAGCAAACTACTTCTCCTAAAAATCATACAGGAGAAGGAGTGTTTTTTACATCTAAATGCGCTGATAGATTAATAATCCGTAGTTTTGGTAAAAAACTGATTATTGACAATAATATCAACGATATTTTTATTGAAGATATAAAGGGGATAAAAGGAACAAGCGTAAAATTTGAAATTAAGACTAATTCAAATAAGAGTTTAAGCAAAATATTTGCAAAATATTCTGAAGAAGCTTTTGCTTTTGATAAAACAGAGGTTGTTATTAATCTTTATAAAATTGATAATTCATATATTTCTCGTTCTCAAGCCAGAAGGGTTTTAGTTGGATTAGAAAAATTTAAAAGAGTTATCCTCGATTTTAAGAAGGTAAAAACCGTTGGTCAGGCTTTTGCCGACGAGGTTTTTAGAGTTTGGAATAATAATCATAAAAATATTAATATTGTTTATAAAAATGCAAATGAAAATATTATTTTTATGATAGAAAGAGCAAAAAATAGGGAATAATTATGAAAGTAATGTTCTTAGGAGTAGATGAGGCTTTTGACAGATTAAAATTTTAAAAGTCGTGTTGCGTAAATCGTGTCTGAAGAAATGGGTACCCTGCAAGTCCACAAGCAAGAAAATATTATACAGAGTTACAAAAGCATCCAGAAGACAGAAGAATAATATTCTTTTCTATTAATAACCTCTTAAAAAAATTAAGAGGTTTTTTTGCTTAATTAGAATTATTAAGTTAGAATAAAATAATATAAATAATTAAAATATTATGGGTTATTTTTTAAATATTAATTACAAAGAAGTATTAAATATTTATTTTTGGAACAATACTATACTGGACTATTTAATAACTTTAGCTGTTTTTGTTTTAAGCTTGATAATTCTGAAGATTTTCAAGCACATTCTCTTAGCTAAACTTAAAAAGATTGTCAGTCGTACTAATACTGAATTTGATGATTTAGTAATAAACACAATAGATTCTATTGGCTGGCCATTTTATTTATTTTTCTCTTTATATATTTCTTTAAGGTTTCTTAATATCCCAGCTATCCTGGCTAGCATAGTCTACTATATTATCCTGATTGTTGGAGTTTATTATGTTGTTAAGGGGCTCCAGACTATAATAGACTACGGCTTTAGAAGAGTAGTTGAAAAAAGGCAGGAAACAAGTTCTGGTGTTATTGAATTGCTTAGAAAAATTAGCAAGATTATTCTCTGGGGTCTGGCTGTTATAATCTTTCTTCAGAATCTGGGTTATGATATTACTGCTTTAGTAGCTGGTTTGGGAATAGGCGGCTTGGCTATTGCTTTTGCTCTTCAGAATATTTTGGCTGATATTTTTGCTTCATTTTCTATTTATTTTGATAAACCTTTTGAAATAGGGGATTTTATTATAATCGGTGATGATATGGGTACAGTTGAGAAAGTTGGAATTAAATCAACTAGAATTAAAACACTTCAGGGAGAGGAATTAGTTGTTTCTAATAAAGAATTAACTAGTACTAGGGTTCATAATTATAAGAAGATGGATAAGAGAAGAGTGGTGTTTAATTTTGGAGTTGTTTATGAAACAAATACAGAAAAGCTTAAGAAAATTCCTGAGATTGTTAAAGAGGTTATAGATAAAATAGAATTAGCTGATTTGGATAGGGTTCATTTTAATAAGTTTGGTGATTTCAGTCTTAACTATGAAGTTGTATATTTCTTAAATAGCAGTGAATACAATGATTATATGAATACTCAGCAAGCTATAAATATTAATATTAAAGAACAGTTTGAAAGGGAAAAAATAGAATTTGCTTATCCTACCCAAACTGTATTTGTTAAAAAATGAAAATCATATTTTTAGGAATGGGCGAGGCCTTTGACGAAAATCAGCCTAATAATTCCCATTTAATAATCAGCAAGACTAAAGGTCGTTTAATAATTTAAAACATTTTTATTATGCAACATAACAGACCAGCCCCTTCATTAAAGGTTTTTATAAGCGTAATAGCTTTTATCTTAATTTTAATAATAGTAGCTATGGTTGTTTTACCTCAATATAATGTTTGGAAAAAGAAATTAGGTGGAGAAGCTCAATTAAGAGAACAGGAATATGCTAAGCAGATTATGGTGGAACAGGCTAAGGCAGAGCTAGAGAGTGCTAAGCTATTAAGAGAAGCAGAAGTAGAAAGAGCTAGAGGAGTGGCAGAAAGCATGGAGATTATTTCAGAGAATTTAGAACAGAATGATAATTACCTTCAGTATTTAGCTATTCAAGCCCAAATAAAAATGGCTGAGAGTCCAAATCATACAACTGTGTATATTCCCGTAGGTCCGAACGGATTGCCGCTTATTAAAGTTACAGAATAGTGTTTATGTAAAAAACAGTCTTTTGCAAGAAGGCTGTTTTTTATTTGACAAGTCTATTTGGTTGGTTAAAATAAAAGAATATAAGTTCTTTTCAGGAATAACCTAAATAAAATAAGCCAGAGGTCTTTTAAGGAGGAGACCAACGATTGATTTTTTTTCTAAAAAATACTTTTTAACATTATTAACGCTTATTTTATTTAGTTATTCAAGAGGGAGGAGAGGACGTTGCTGTTGTCTGACGCCCACGCATATTGCTTATACAAAAAAGGAAGCTTTGGCCAAAATGGAATCCGAAGCAAATAAGAGCATAAGTGCTCTGGGAATATGTTTTAAGCGTTGGTGCCACGTCCCTCCCGTCCTTTTACAAAGAGGTTTATTTTCTTGACCTCTTTTTTCTTGCTTTTTTTATAGATGTTAGTTATTATGAAAATAATGAACCCCGTTAGAGATAACTAAATATTAATATTTATCAATAACAGGGTAAAATAAAAGAAATAAAGGTTATTTATCAATACTAGCCAGATACGGTTGCCTAAGAGCAACCTATCTCTAACGGGGTGAAGAAGAAGAAAAAACTGCCCAAGAAAAGCAGAAAAATTAAAAAGCCGAAAATTAGGAAAAAGGTAAAAAAAACCAAGAAGGCAAAGAAATTCAAACCTGCTTCTGGTTTTTCTAAAGATACTGTTCGTAGGACAAAAGTCAGGGTTATTGGGATTGGCGGCGGAGGAGGTTCAATTGTCTCTGAGATTTTATCAAGGATAAAGAAGGCTGATTTTGTTGTTGCCAATACAGACCTTAAAGCTCTTAATTCAATAAGGCAGGCTAAGAGGTTTCAGTTTGGCCAGTCTATAACCAGGGGATTAGGTACAGGTATGAACGTAGAAATAGGAGAAGCTTCGGCTGAAGAAAACAAGGACAAAATAAAGAAGCTTTTTGAGGGCCAGGATATTTGTATTATAGTTTCCTGTTTGGGAGGAGGAGCTGGTTCTGGAGCTACTCCTATTTTTGCCAAACTTTCCAGAAGAATGGATTGTCTTACTTATGGCATATTTACTATGCCTTTTAAATTTGAAGGAGACAGAAAAATGGAAATAGCTGAGCAGGCCTTGGATAAAATAAGGCCTCATCTCAATGCTTTTTCCATTATTCCCAATGAAAGGATTTTTACTATAATTGACAAGAATACTCCTTTGAAGCAGGCTTTGTCAGCTATTAATGAGAGGTTGGCCAAGAATCTAGAAGGATTAATTGAAATGATTTATTCTTCAGGTCTTATTAATATTGATTTTGCTGATTTGAAAACAGTTCTTGCGGGAAGAGGCAAGTTGGCCTACTTAAATACTACAGAGTTTTCTGGGTCTGAAGAAGAAGCAGTGAAAAAGGTTATTTTCAGTCCTCTTTATACTTATACTATCAAAGGAGCTAAAGGCGTTATCTACAACATAGTAGGAGCTAAGACCCTCCAGTTATCAGAAGTTTCTAAGTTTTCCAAGATTATTTCTGATTCAGTTAACAGGAATGCCAAGATAATATTCGGCATTAATCAGAGCGAGAAGAGCGCTAATAAGATAAAGATAACTTTGCTAGCTTCAGGTTGTGCAACCAAAGGGGTTCTGCTCTCTAAAAGGCCTAAAATAGTTAAGAGGATTAAAAGAATAATTCCTAAGAAAAAACCAGAAGTTAAGCCTGTTGAAGAGAAACCAGTGGAAAAGAAGATTGTAAAAAGAAAACCCGTTTCAAGACCTAAAAAGAAGATTAAGAAAAAAGTTGTCAAGAAGCCTAAAGTAAAGATAGTTAAGCCCAAGTCTAAGCTTAAACCAAAACCAAAACCAAAACCAAAACCTAAGCCTAATCTTAAGCCTAAAGAGATTGCTAAAAAGCCTTTGCTAGAGGAACAAGGTTTCAGCGATGTAAAGCTTAGAAGAAATGCTCTTCAGGTAAAAAAGGTTGTTGAAGAAGAAGAAAAAGAATTAATGGAAAGGGAAAAGATCTGGGAGACCCCAGCAATATTCAGAAGAAAGAAATAATTAT
>CAYOZF010000002.1:10658-40543 GCA_964408385.1 uncultured Candidatus Saccharibacteria bacterium
TAAAGCAGAGCTTTAGAAATTAGAAATAATTATTAAAGCAGAGCTTTAGAAATTAGAAATAATTATTAAAGCAGAGCTTTAGAAATTAATTATAATTATGGAAATTAAAAAAGCTATTATTCCTTTAGCTGGCCTGGCTACTAGATTTCTGCCTTTGTCAAGGGTGGTTTCCAAAGAACTATGGCCCTTGGTTGATGTTCCGATTATCCAGTATATTATTTCTGAAGCCAGGCAGGCAGGGATCAGGGAGATAATTTTTGTTTTAAATCCAGCTAACAAAAAGGTGCTGGATTATATAGGGTCCTGTTCAAAAATAGAGAAGATCTTAAAAGAAAGGAAAAGGGAAGACCTCTTGGCTGAAGTCAAAGAGCTCCAGGGGCTTTGTTCTAATATCTCCTTTTCCTATGTGCTTCAAAAGAAGCCCATGGGAGACGGCCATGCCATTCTCCAGGCAGCCAAGCTGGTTAAAGACGAACCAGTGGCTTGCATGTTTGGAGATGATATTATTGATTCTAAAGTGCCAGCAGTTTTTCAATTAGCCAAGATATTCAAGACCTGTCAGAAGCCGGTTCTTTCTTTGGCCCGGCTTTCTAGAGAAAAGATTCCTCGTTACGGAGTAGTGGGAGTAGAAAAAATAGCCAATCGTTTGTATAAAGTTAAAAAGATTATTGAAAAGCCTTCCTTAGAAGAAGCTCCTTCTGATTTAGCAATAATTGGAAAGTATATTTTAACTCCTGAAGTATTTTTCTATTTGAAAAAGGCTAAGCCCAGCAAGAAGGGAGAGATTATTCTAGCAGAAGTAATTAATAACCAGATGATTAGGGAGGGTAAGGTTATCTATGCTTATGAAATAGAAGGAGAGTGGTTGGAGTGCGGGGATAAGCTGAAATGGCTTAAATCAAACCTTTACTTTTCCTTAAAACATCCTAAATACGGACCTGAATTAAGAGGATATATTAAAACCCTTATCTAAACAGCCCTGTTCTAAAGGGGCTGTTTTGTTTTTGTTTTAGTTTCTGGTAAAATAGATTAATATGCCCAAGAACATATTAAAAGAATTGAAGAAATACAATCTTTTGGGAAGGAGCGGTTCTGGTTTTCCTACTGCTTTGAAATGGGAATTAGTTAAGAAAGCCAAGGCTAGAAGGAAGTACATTATTTGTAATTGTTCTGAAGGAGAGCCGAAGAACTTTAAGGACAAATTTATTTTAGAGAACTACCCAGAAATAGTTGTCCAGGGAATAAAAACAGCTTTAAAAACAATAGACAACAGCTCTGCTTTTGTTTATCTTAAAAAAGAATATTATAATAGTTTTAGTAATAAGTTAAGCAGATTTATCAAGGGCTTGCCAATAAAACTAGCTAAGAAGAAAGGAGGCTATTTGGGCGGAGAAGAAACAGTTATTTGCGAGGTTTTAGAAGGCAAGAAGCCGGAACCAAGAATAAAGCCCCCTTTTCCTACTGAGTCTGGGTTGTGGGGTTGTCCTACTTTGGTTAATAATACAGAAACTTTTTATTGTGTAGGGAAAATCAGTAAAGGTGAGTATAAAAAAACCCGTTTCTACACGATAGCAGGAGATGTAAAAAAACAGGGAGTTTATGAACTGCCAGAAAAGTATACTGTTAAAGAGATTTTGAAAGAAACAGGAAATTATCCTGATTTTGACTTTTTTGTCCAGTCAGGAGGAGGAGCAATGGGAGAAATTCTGCTTCCAAAAGAATTAAATAAGCAGGTTCAGGGAATCGGGTCTATTGTTGTTTACAATATTAAGAAAGACCCTTTTAGTTTAATGAAAGAATGGACTAGTTTCTTTTTAGCAGAGAACTGCGACAAGTGTACTCCTTGCAGAGAAGGTTTATACAGGATAGATGAAATCATAGCTAAGAAGAAAATAAATAAGCAGGCTTTATCTGATATATTTCTCGTTTTAAAAGAAACTTCTTTATGTCCCTTAGGCGCTAATGCTTATAAGCCTTTTGAAACTTTAATCAAGAAAATAATAAAATGATAATTATTATTAATGGAAAAAAGATAAAGACAGGAGGTGGGACCATTTTAGAAGTGGCTAAAAAGAATAATATTGAAATACCGGCTTTATGCAATCATCCTGATTTAAAGCCAGGTTCTTCTTGTCGAGTTTGTATGGTGGAAATAAAAGGAAACAAGAAATTAGTCCCTGCTTGTTCTACAAAGGTTTATCCTGGAATGGAGATTATTACCGAATCTTCCAAGATAAAAAAGGTAAGAAAAATTAATTTAGAGTTATTGTTTTCTCAGCACAAAGAAGAATGTCTTGATTGCGTTTGGAATGGGGAGTGTTCTTTATTAGATTTAGCGGATAAGTATAAGGTAAAGATAAATAGATTTAAGGATAGGAAGTCTGAGTATCCTGTTTATCAATTTGGCAATGTTATTCAATTTGATAGTTCTAAATGTATTGATTGTCGTAATTGTGTAGTGGCTTGCCATCTTCAAGGAGTGGATTTCCTGGAAATTAAAGAAAAAGGGACTTTATTTCAGGTTGTTCCTTCTACTAAAAACGATTGTATTTATTGTGGTCAGTGTTTAATCCATTGTCCTGCCGGAGCTTTTGAATCAGTGGGGGAGTTTGAAGACATAGAAAAGCCCTTAAAACAAAAAGATAAGATAGTTGTTTTCCAATTTGCACCTTCAATTAGATCAAGCATTGGAGAAGAGTTTGGAATGCCCTATGGTAGTTTAGTTACTGGTAAAATAGTAGCTGGTTTGAAGAAGTTAGGGGTTGATAAGATATTTGATACTTGTGTTGGGGCTGATTTCACTACTTCTTCTGAAGCCTTAGAAGTAGTAGAGAGGATTAAGAGTAATAAGAATCTTCCTGTTTTAACTTCTTGTTGTCCTTCTTGGGTTAAGTTTTTAGAACAGAGATATCCTCAATTGATTCCTAATATTTCTACTACTCGTTCTCCTCAG
Source organism: uncultured Candidatus Saccharibacteria bacterium (assembly GCA_964408385.1). GTDB lineage: Bacteria > Patescibacteriota > Minisyncoccia > Minisyncoccales > GWA2-38-27 > CAYOZF01. Next base: position 13,612 of record CAYOZF010000002.1, read on the forward strand.
ATAATTTTAGGGAGTTTAATTAAAACCTATTGGGCTAAAAAGAATAATATAGATCCTAAGAAAATATACAGTGTTTCTATTATGCCCTGTGTTGCTAAGAAGTTTGAAATAATTAGGCCAGAGAATAATGTTTTTGGTATGCATCCAGTTGATTGTGTTTTAACTACTAGAGAGTTTGCTAGATTATTAATGAAGCACAAGATTGATTTAAAGAAATTAAAGCCAGTAAAAATGGATAACATGTTTTCTGATCCTTCTGGGGCCGGTGTTATTTATGGAGCTAGTGGGGGAGTTATGGAATCGGCTTTTAGAACAGCTTATGAGCATCTTACTAATACTAAGCTTAAGAATGTAGAGTTTAAACAAGTTAGAGGAATGCAGGGAGTTAAAGAGGCGGAAATTAAAGTTGGTTCTAAGAAAAGGAAAATAGCTGTTATTAATGGTTTAGGTCTGGCTAAGCAGTTTTTAGAGGATATGAAATTAGGGAAAAGGAAAGGTTATACTTGTATTGAAGTAATGGCTTGTCCCGGGGGATGTATTGGCGGAGGAGGTCAGCCCATTCCTACTAATTCAGAGATAAGGGAGAAAAGGGCTTTAACTCTTTATCAGGTTGATAAGAAGAAGAAGATAAGAAAGGCTCATGAAAATCCTATTGTTAAAAAAATATACAAAGAATATTTAAAAGATAAAGAGTTAGCTCATAAAGTTCTTCATACCTCTTATTCTAAAAAGGGAAGAGGCTTAGTTAAAATATGCAAGTAATAACCTTAATTAAATCAAAAACATTAATTAAAACAGCTGGTTTTGTTCTGTTATTGAGCATTGCTGTTTTTGCTCCTTTGTTAAAACAGCAGTTTATAACTGGTCCTATTGTTAATGCTGTTCTGTTTGTTTCCACTGCTTATTTAGGAGTATTAAGTGGTATTTTAATAGGCTTTCTGCCCAGTTTGTTTGCTTACTTCGCTGGCTTGCTTCCCGTTCCTCTTTTACCAATGATTCCTTATATTATTATGAGCAACGCTATTCTGGTTATCTGTTTTGGTATTCTGAAAAAGAGGAACTTCTTTGGGGCAGCAGTTATAGCTAGTTTTCTGAAGTTCCTGTTTCTCTTTTCTTCCAGCTCCTATATTATCAGTTTCTTTATTAAGAAATCATTACCAGCTCCGATAATAGCTATGATGGCTTGGCCTCAGCTGATTACCGCCTTATTGGGTAGCATAATTGCTTTTATTATTTTAAAATCAATTAAACATGTATGATTTAATTATTATTGGCGGGGGTCCAGCTGGTATGACAGCTGGCATCTACGCCACTCGTTTGGGGTTGAAGATTCTTTTGATTACCAAGAGTTTTGGCGGTTTGATAGCCAAAAAGGCTGTGGCTATTGAGAACTATCCTGGCTTTGAATCAATTGCTGGTATTGATTTAGTCAGAAGAATGGAAAAGCATTTAAAAACCCAGAAGATTGATATTGAAATAGATGAGGTTTTAAATATTAAGAAGAAGAAAACCTTTTCTGTTTTTTTGAAAAGCAAAAAAGAGTTTCAATCTAAAGCAGTTATTCTTGCCTCTGGCTCTGATCCTCGTCCTTTGGAAGTTCCTGGAGAAAAAGAATTCATTGGCAAGGGTTTAAGCTATTGTTCTATTTGCGATGGTCCTTTGTTTAAAGATAAAACAGTAGCAATTATTGGAGGAGGCAATGCTGGCTTTGAAACAGCTATATTCTTATCAAAGATAGCCAAGAAGATATATATCTTGGAATCTGGGGACAAACCCAGAGCTTTTGAATCTATTCAGAAAATAGTTAAGTCAGCAGGGAAGAGCCAGATAATTATGAACACCGAGCTAAAAGAAATAAAAGGCGATAGTTTTGTAAAAGCAATAGTTTATCAGGATTTAAAAACTAAACAGGAAAAGACTTTAGATATTCAGGGAGTGTTTGTTGAAGTTGGGTACCAGCCAGCTACTGCTTATGCCAAAGGATTAGTTAAGTTTAACAAAAGGGATGAAATAGAGGTTGATTTTGAGACCTGTCAGACCAAGACTCCTGGCTTGTTTGCGGCTGGAGACCTAAATGTTGGTATATTCAAGCAGATTATTACTGCGGCTGGAGAAGGAGCTAAAGCAGCTTTAGCTGCTCATAACTATATTCAAAAAGAAGAAGTAAGCAAATGATTAAATCTCTAAAAGCCAAAAAAATACTTAATTCCAGGAAAGAGCCAACTATTGAGGTGAGATTAATGACTAAAAAGGGCATATTCAGGGCCTCTGTTCCTTCAGGAGCTTCCAAAGGTCTTTACGAAGCCAAAGAAATAGATGTTAAGAAAGCTATTTACAATGTTAATAAGATAATTGCTCCTAAGCTGAAAGGATTAGATGAAACAAAGCAGAGACAGATTGATAGGTTAATGATTAAACTAGATGGCACAAAAGATAAATCTAGGCTAGGAGCTAATGCTATTCTACCTGTTTCTGTTGCTGTTTGCCGAGCAGGGGCTTTAGCTAAGAAGATTCCTTTGTACGAGCATTTAAGAAGAAGATTATCTTTTCCCAAGCCCTGTTTTAATATTATAAATGGGGGAGCTCATGCTGATAATGATTTAGAGATTCAGGAATTTATGATTATTCCCCAGGAAAAGACCTTTAGAGAGAATGTAAGAATAGGCAAGCTCGTTTTTAAGAGATTGAGAAAAGCTCTTTTTAAGAAATATGGAAGACTTCAAATGGGGGACGAAGGTGGTTTTTCTCCTCCTATTTTCAATGATGTAGAATGTTTGGATTTCATAACTGAGGCAATAGGGAGCTATAATGTTAAAATAGGATTAGATTCTGCTGCTTCCCAATTTTATTCAAAAGGAAAGTACAGAATAGATGGCAAGAAGTTGAGTAGAAGCCAGTTGCTGGATTTTTATAAGCATATAGTTAAAAAATATCCTATAATATTTATTGAGGACCCTTTTGCTGAAAAAGATATTAAGGGATTTGCTGAGATAACCAAGAAGCTGAAGAAGATAAGTATTATTGGAGATGACTTGCTAACAACTAATATTGAGAGGATTAAAAGGGCTAAAAAGCTCTGTAACGGAGCAATTATCAAGCTGAATCAGATTGGTACAGTAACAGAAACCTTGGAAGCTATTAAATTAGTTAAATCATACAAATGGAAAGTTATGGTTTCCCATAGGTCAGGAGAAACAATGGATGATTTTATTGCTGACCTGTCTTTAGGAGCTGAATTTATTAAGTCTGGAGCTCCCTCTAAAAAAGAGAGGTTAGTTAAATACAAAAGATTATTAAAATTAGAAAAATTATATGGCTAAATTATTTTTATTAAGACATTTTAAATCCCAATGGAATCTGGAAAACAGATTTACTGGCTGGGTTGATGTCCCCTTAGCAAAAGGCTGGGAAAAAGAAGCTAGAAGAGTCTCCAAAAGGATATTCAAGAATAAGATAAGCTCGGTCTATTCATCTCCTCTAATCAGAAATGAAGACAGTGTTTTAGCTCTTTTTGAATATACTGAAAAAAATCCTATTTTTATTTATCTCGATAAAGGAAAAATGAAAAAATGGGGCAAGTTTAAAGAAATAAATAAAAACTATATTCCAGTCTATATTTCCAGAAACTTGAATGAAAGATACTATGGCAGACTGCAGGGAGAGAATAAGGCAGAGATGATGAAAAAATACGGCAAAGAAAAAATTCATTTATGGAGAAGAGGATTTAGCAGTATTCCTCCCGGAGGAGAGAGTTTAAGAGAAACATATAGAAGAACAGTTCCTTTTTACAAAAGGTATGTAAAAAAGGATTTAAAAAAGGGAAGAAATGTTTTAATAGTTGCCAGTCATAATTCTTTGAGAGCTTTGATAAAATACATTGAGAATATTTCCAATAAGGATATTATCAATGTTGAGGTTGGCTATGGAGGTTTGGTAGTTTATCAGTTTGATAAATCCTTGAATCTAAAGAAGAAGACTATTGTCAAGAAATAGTTTTTGTGCTAAGATTGAATCATAATAACTTAAGATAAGTATATGAATAAATTATTTATACCTATAGCAATTATTGTAGTTGGTCTAATAATCGCTGGAGTGATTGCCTACACAAACATCTCTAATAATTCAGCTGAAACAGGATTATCCTTAGAACAAGCTGGTGAAAAGATGATGGCTTTTATTAATAACATTATTCTTCAGGGCCAGGGAGGGGCTTCTTTAATAGAGGTTCTAGAAGAGAATGGATTGTATAAAGTAAGGTTTGAGGTTGAAGGAGAGGAAATAGAGTGGAGAATGACTAAAGACGGAGACCTTGTTTTTCCTCAGGTAATTGATATTGTTGAGTTTGAGAAACTTAATCAACAGGAGGAGGAAACTTCTACTATTGGTAATTTCTCAATAGCTAACAACGATGTCTGCTATGAAGACGGGAAACCTATTGTTTACTTTTTCGGCTCTCAGTCTTGTCCCCATTGTAATTGGGAGCATCCAATTGTAGAAGAGGTAATAAAGAAGTTTGAATCCCAGATATCTTTCCATAACAATATGGATTCAGATGCTGATATGGATATATTCTCTCAGTTCAGTACCGGAGGAATTCCTGCTTTAGTTCTGGGCTGTAACTACTACCGAGTAGGATCTGGAGAAAGCTTGGGAGAAGAAGTTGAAGCTGATAACCTAACTGCTCTGGTCTGTAAGCTTACTAACAACCAGCCGGAAGAAGTCTGCTCTCAGGTTCAGGATTTAATTAATCAAATTTAATCTACCCCGCTCAGGCGGGGTTTGTTTTATGCCAAAAGTAAAAGTATTCAGTACACCAACTTGTGCTTATTGCGTAACCCTCAAAGAGTTCTTAAAAGAGAAGAATGTTGTTTTTGAAGATATCGATGTTTCCCAGGATGAAGATGCCTTGAATGAGATGGTTAAGAAGTCAGGCCAGATGGGTGTTCCTGTTTTAGACATAGACGGCCAGATTATTATTGGTTTTGATAAGGAAAAAATAACTCAATTATTAAACATTAAATAATATGGCTATAAAAATTGCTATCAACGGCTTTGGACGCATAGGACGTCCTGTTTTTCGTCGAATTATTGATAATCATCCTAGTCTAGAAGTAGCAGCAATTAATGACTTGACTGATAATGCTACTTTAGCTCATCTTTTAAAATATGATTCTCTTTATGGGAAGTATGATAAAAGTATAAAATCTGATAAAGATAGTATTACAGTAAATGGGAAAAGGTTTAAAGTGTTTTCTGAATCAGATCCAGAAAAGCTTCCCTGGAAGAAATTAGGAATAGATATTGTTTTAGAATGTACTGGGTTTTTCCGAGACCTTAAAGGAGCTGGCAAGCATATTAAAGCCGGAGCCAGGAAGGTTGTTATATCTGCTCCAGCTAAAGAAGATTCTATTCCTGGTTATGTTTTAGGAGTTAATGAAGATAAGCTGGATATGAAACAGGATATTATGGATATGGGTTCCTGCACTACTAATTGTTTAGCTCCTATAGTTAAAATCCTTAATGATAACTTTGGAATTAAAAAAGGCTTTATGACAACTATTCATAGTTATACCAATGATCAGACTATTCTTGATGGGCCTCATAAGGATTTAAGAAGGGCTAGAGCAGCTGCTTTAAATAGTATTCCTACTACTACTGGAGCTGCTAAAGCTATTGGCAAGATAATCCCAGAGTTAAAAGGTAAGTTAGATGGTATAGCTGTAAGGATTCCTACTCCTACTGTTTCTATATTAGATCTAGTTGTGGAGGTGGAAAAGAATACTAGCGTAGTAGAAGTTAATAAAACTTTTCAGAAGGCCAATCTAAAAGGTATTTTGAAAGTAGAAAAAGAACCATTGGTTTCCACTGATTTCATAGGAGATAGTTATTCAGCTATTGTTGATGTGGAGCAAACAATGGTTAAAGATAATTTAATAAAAGTTCTTGGTTGGTATGATAATGAATACGGCTATTCCTGCAGACTGGCAGAGTTTACTGAATATTTAGGCAAGAAAATGTAATTATTTTGCTATTCTTCTGACGTATTCTTCTGTTTCTGTGTTTATTTCAATAATCTCTCCTTGTTTTACAAATAAGGGGACATTTATTTCTGTTCCTGTTTCCAGGACAACTAATTTGTTTCCGCTTTGAGCCCTGTCTCCTTTAACTCCTGGAGGAGCTTGTTCTACTTTTAGAGTTATCTTAACAGGAAGAAAAATATTAACTATCTTATTGTTAAAGATTATTGCTTCAACTTCCTGATTAGGCTTGAGAAACTTGATAATAGAACCAAGCTGGTCTTTTGTTAATTCAAACCTGTCTGAAGGATTATCTTTGCAAAAAACATATTTATCTCTGTGGACATAGAGAAACTTAGCTGTCAGTTTGGATATTTCCGCTTCTTCAAAGGAATCAGAAGGATGAAAGCTCTCAGATATAATAGCTCCTGTTATCAGGTTCTTTAGCTTTACTTGAAGAGTGGAATGGCCTCTACCTTTGAAAACAGAAGCAGCCTCAATTATCTCATGAGGCTGGTTTTTATATAATATCCTTGTTCCTTTTTTTATTTCAGAATAATTTATCATGTGCTTTTAAATAGTCTTCGTAGCTCATTGGTCTTTTTCCTTCTGGCTGGACCTTCTTGATTACTAGTTCATTATTAATAACTTCTGCCTCTAATATCTTTATTCTTTTGTCTTTTAGAAAAGTAAAGGTTCCAGGCCAAGGATTGAAAGCCCTGATTTGTCTTTCTATTTCCTGTGGAGTTCTGCTCCAGTCAATCTTTCCGTCTTCTTTTTTTATAATCTTGGTAAAAGTTGCTTTATCGTGATTCTGTTCTTTGGGCTTTATTTCTCCTTTTAGATACTTAGGAATTGTTTCTATCAATAATTGAGCTCCTTTTTCTGCTAATTCTTTTGATAAAGTATTGTAATCCTTATTGTCTATTTTATGCTTTATTTGGGATAAGACTGGTCCGTGGTCCATTTTCTCGTCCATCAGCATTATACTTACTCCTGTTTCTTCTTCTCCATTAAGAATAGCTGTCTGGATAGGGGAGGCTCCTCTATATTTTGGGAGCAGAGAGGGGTGAACATTTAAACAGCCGTATTTAGGGAGATCTATAATGTGTTTTGGGATTATTTTCCCAAAAGCAGCAGTAATTATTAAATCAGCTTCTATGTTCTTGAAATCATGCTGAACAGGGATATTAAGCTTTTGAGCCAGCTCTTTTACTAGGCTGGGGGTAATGATATTGTTTCTTCCTTTTGGCTTGTCAGGATTAGTAATAACTAAAACAGGCTCATGTTCTTTTATAAGCTCTTTTAAGATGATTGCTCCGAACTCCGGAGTACCGATGAAAACTATTTTATAATTCTCCATTCTATTTCTTTTTCTTTATCAGCGAATTCTAGCCATTCTCCTTCTTCATTAATAACATACCATTTTTTCTTGGTTTCGCTCCAAACCATTGGATTATTCTTGTAAAAAGGCTTTTTTACTATTTCCTTGGGCTTTAATCTGTCTAATTCCAGCCATTTCTTGAACACTGTTTCTATAGCATAATCCAGTTCTCTGGAGTTAGCCCAGTCAGCCACTTTCTTTATTGCCTGCTTGGCTTTTTCTATTGAGCCGGCTAATTCTAACAGCTGCTTGGCTGGCTTGGTGTATCTGGAATAAACAATCTTTCTCTTTTTAGCATCTCTTTTGATTTCATTCAAGCTTAGCCCTTTGGTCTGGAAGTAGAAAGTAATAATCTGTCTGATAGCTGTTTCTTTGGTTAGTTCGTCATAGTATTTTATCTTTCCTTTCTGAATGTATTCCTCAATCTTTTTGGAAATGCTTTTTCCCACTCCCTGGATTTCATCAAGACCTTTTAATCCTTTTTCCTTGTATATTTCTTTGACATCCTTGTTCAGTAATTCCAAAGCTCTGGCTGCTTTATGATAAGCCCTGGGCTTGTAAGCTGTTCCTTTGATATTAAGAAGCTTTTCTATCTCGTATAGGATTTTAGCTATTTGTTTGTTCATATCCTGCCCTTTTGGGCTATAAGATTTGTTTTATTCTCTCTGCTTCTTTTTCTACTAAAGGACTTTCATATTCTCCAGCATGGTCTGTTCCTGTCTTGAAAACAGGTCTTTTCTGGTCAAGATGAAGATCAAAGATTAGCTCATCTTTTTCTTCTTTGATATATAGATGAAACCTAGGATAGCCTCCTCTTTCCAAGGGCCTGACAAAAGACTTTTCTTGAGCATAATATCCTATCTTTCTCATTAGGCTTATTATATTCTCTCCTCTATTTTTAATAATAATTTTCATAGAATAATAATTTAAAATTACAAATTCTCTATTGCTTCGAAGCAGTGAAGTTTTAAACCGTTAAGGTTTTATTAAGTTGTTTATATAATTTAGATTTATGATTTAATTTATTTAAACTTTGCCTAATTTTTTCTTTTTGTTTTTTATTCATAGTTTTAATTACATCCTCTATTAAAAGTTGAGGCCAAAACATAATCGGATAGCGTTTTTTAAGCGTATTTATAGGTAGATTTTGATTTTCGTTTTTGATTTTTTTATTTTTTGTTCTTTCTGTAATTAATCTAAAACCTTCGCCAGCCTCCATTAACCATTGATTAATTTTTGCTATGGTTCCTTGGCTTATTTTTAATCTGTTTTGTATTTCTCTATAATTTTTTCCTTGGATCAAAAGTTTTGCAGCTTTTATTCTTTTCGCCAGCATTGTAGATTCTTGTTTGGTTAGTAAATCTGTTAAAAATTCTGATATTTCTTGAGAGTTATTTAAAACAGAAAGCGCTTCACAAAATTCAGTAAACAAAACAACCTTTTCTTTATTTGATATTTTTGAATATTTTTCCATCGATTTCATTATAACATAAAAATAATCAAAAAATAAACAATAAAGTGAGTGGTAAAAACTCTATTACTTCGAAGCAGTGAAGTTTTAAACTGTTTTATCTAAGTGTTTTATGAGTGTTATAGGTATTTATTTGATAAAAAAAGCTCAAATTGAATGGAGCTTATTTTAGAGGTCAATTGGTTTTTTGTTAGGATCTATTGAAAAGATCTCCTGGATGAGTTTTACATTTTATTAAGCTTATGTCAATATATAATAAGAATCAGCTTTTGGCAGAACCTTGATTCGCTAATGTTTAAATATATAATCTTAAATTAATGAAAAAGCAGAAAATATTTGTTGCTATAAACCTGCCAGAGAATATTAAGAGCAAGCTAGGAGAATACAGGATTGATCTGCCAGCTAAGTGGACTAGAAAGGATAATCTCCATATTACTTTGAATTTCTTAGGCAATATCTCAGACGAAGAGCTGGTTAATGTCTGTCAGTCAGTAAAAGATACAGCTTCTAAGTATAATCCTTTTGATATTAATTTAACAAAGATTTCTTACGGTCCGAACAAAAACTCTCCTAGAATGATCTGGGCAATAGGGGAGAAAACAGAAGATTTTGTTTCTTTGAAGAATAATTTGGATAAGGTTTTGAATAATTCTGAGAACAGGGGATTTAATCCTGTTATTGAAAATAGAAGACTCGTTCTTCATATTACTCTGGCTAGAATCAGGAAATGGGACTGGCAGAGAATTGAGCCTGAAGAAAGGCCTGAGATAGATAAGGATATAGATTTAAGCTTTTTAGTTAATTCTCTTGAAGTAATGGAGAGCGTCTTAAAAAGAGGAGGTCCGGAATATACAATAGTAGAATCATACAATTTATGAAAAACAAGTTTTCTGTTTCTAACAAGAAAATACACTTTATTGGTATCGGAGGAATAGGAGTTAGTGCTTTAGCCCAGTATTATTCAGCCAAAGGTCACAAAGTTACTGGCTCTGATTTGGTTTTTTCGGAGATTATTGAGAAGCTGGAGCAGTCAGGCATTAAGGTTTTTTTAGGCCCTCACAGGGCTGAGAACGTTGCTAAGGATGTTGAGTTGATAATCCATAGTCCAGCTGTCCAGCCAGATAACCCTGAGCTTATAAAAGGAATTAAGATTCAAGCTTATCCCCAGGCTTTAGGGGATTTAACCAAGCAATACTTTACTATCGCTATTTCCGGTACTCACGGCAAAAGCACTACTTGTTCAATGATTGCTTTGCTTTTGATGAAAGCTGGGTTTGATCCAACCGTGATTGTTGGAACTAAGCTGAAAGAGTTCGATAATAATAACTTTAGAGTAGGTAAGAGTAAATACCTTGTTATTGAAGCAGATGAATGGCAGGCTTCTTTTTTGAATTATTACTCTAAGATTATTGTTCTTACCAATATCGAAGAGGAGCACCTTGATTATTACAAGGATCTAGGCCATATACTAAAAACCTATCAGGAGTATATATCCCACCTTGATAAAAAAGGTTTGCTTATATTTAATAAAGATGACAGAAATATATTAAAGCTGAAAAAAAACTCAGAGATTAAAGAATATTCTTTGAAACAGAAAGAAGCAGATAAACTAAGAAAGCTCTTAAAGATTCCTGGAGAGCACAATATCTACAATGCTTTAGCTTGTTTAGAAACAGCAAGAAGCTTGGATATTCCTGATGAGGTTTCTTTCAAGGCTTTATCTGAATACAAAGGAGTCTGGAGAAGGTTTGAAGTAAAGAAAGCAGAGCTTAATGCCAAGAAGATTACTTTAATCAGCGACTACGGCCATCATCCAACTGAAGTAGAGGCAACTTTAAAAGCGACTAAACAGGGTTTTCCAGATAAAAAGATCTGGTGTGTTTTTCAACCTCATCAATACCAGAGAACTTTTTATTTATTCAATAACTTTGTCAAGGTTTTTTCTCATTCTTTGGCAGACAAAATAATTATTACAGATATCTTTGATGTGGCTGGGAGAGAGAAGAGCAATATTAAGGAAAAGGTAAGCTCTAAGCAATTAGTTGAGAAAATTAATAGGTTAGAAGTAATCTATTTAGCCAAGGATAAAGTAAAGAAATATTTAGAAGATAATCTCCAGGGAGATGAAGTGGTCATAATTATGGGAGCAGGAGATGTGTATAAAATACTTGACACTTTTGATTAAAAAAGAGAAAATTAAATAAATAAAGGTCTTTATAAGATTAATATCCTAAGTATTTATGAGTCCAACAATTATTGGTATTATTATAGCTGTTGTTGTAATAATCGCAATTTTACTTTATGTGTTTAAAGACAAGATTTTCAAGAAAAAGCCAGGTGGACCTCCAATGGCACCTCCAGGAATGTAAGTTTTGAAAAAAAGAAGAGGCACGATTAGTTATTAATCGTGCCTTTTTGTTTTTATTAGCCTCATCAGTTCGCATTCCAGAAAAATATCGCTCTTTACTAATTTCCTGAGTATAACAATTCTCTGTCTTATTTGAGCTAGCTCAGTCTTTAATCTGTTTGTCTTATTTAATAACTGCTTTAAAGCGTTGTAAGATTCGGTGAGCTGGACAAGAGCATCGCTTAGCTTGTTTCTTAAATCCCGATTTTCCTTTAGTAAGTTAATCATAGCATTCACCCTCTTTTAATCACTTTCTTTATTCGTAGCATCTTCAGCTTTTTCTTTTTGTATCGCGTCGTATATCTCCCTTCTGTGGACTGGTATCTCTTTAGGGGCAGTAATTCCCAGTCTTACTTTATCGCCCCTTACATCAACGATGATAATTTCAACATCGTCGCCGATCATAATAGATTCATCTCGTTGTCTACTTAGAATCAACATGGCTAAACTCCTTTCAATCAATTCCTTTAGTTTATGTTTTTGTAAAATAACAATAATTATATTGATTATAGTAAATCTCTGCTATATGTCAAGTATATTAAAAGCCCTACATTTATTTTTAGCAGGGCTTTTTAGTTTTTAAGTGTTCTAGCCATCTTCCTTTCTCCTTTTAGTTTCCGTGTATTTTTTGTGCTTGGTTTATAAATCGTCTGCTTTCACTAATCAATGTGAGTTCGTTAAAATCTAAGTTTCCTCTTTGCAATAGTTTAGAGTGAAAAGTCTTGACTCTTTTAAAGCATATTCGGCTCTTAGGAGCAGCCTCAGCTTCTTTTAGAGCGTCAGTTAACATGCGGTTCAAATTAGCTTCATAATTTTTTTGAGCCTGTTTTATCCACCCGGTTCCATTTTTCTTGTGTTTTTTATTTGGAGTTTTGAATGATGCTCGAGAACACTTATTAAAACTATTTCTTGTCGTTCTTTGTTCTTCCATTGTCTGACCTTTCCAATATAATATTATTAACGTTCTATATTCATTGTCTTAAAATAATAAGCATTTGTCAACCCCGTTTAGAAACTACGCCCGCGCTTGGCGCGCCTGAAAGACCTATGGGCGGGCTGTTTTTAACGGGGTCAAGTCTTTGTGGATAAATTATTTCTCTGTTTTTACTAAAAAAGGTATAATAAAGTATTATGGTAAAGATTATTCCTATTGAAGTTTCAGCCAGGCATATTCATTTATCTCAAAAAGATCTTGAGCGTCTTTTTGGCAGAGGATACAAGCTGAAAAAGCTTAGAGATCTCAGCCAGCCAGAAGAGTTTGCTTCAGACCAGAAGATAATACTTAAAAATAAATCCAGAAAGCTTTCTGCCAGAATAGTAGGTCCGACAAGAAGAAATACCCAAGCTGAAATATCTTTAACAGACGCTATTTATTTAGGAATTAATCCTCCTTTTAGAAAGTCAGGCAATCTTGCTAATACTCCTGGTATTACTTTGGTTAGTGGCAAAAAAGAGATTAAGATTAAACAGGGAGTAATTATTGATTTGCGTCATATTCACTGCAGTTTGAAAGAAGCAAAGAGATTAGGAATAAGGAATAACCAGCTTGTTTCCGTAGAAGTTAAAGGAAAGAGAGCTCTAATTTTTCATAATGTTAAAGTGAGAGCAAGCGAGAAATACAGGTTATCAATGCATGTTGATACTGATGAAGGTAATGCCAGCGGAATTAATAGAAAAGCCAAAGGTTATTTAGTATGAAAACAAGTTTTTTTAATAAATTAATATGATATTAGTATTAAACTGCGGAAGTCAGTCAATAAAATGGAAGGTTTTTGATAAAAAGCTTAAGCTACTAGCTGATGGTAAAAAAGAAATCTTTAAGAGAGGCAAGTTTAGGAGTGTTTTGAAAAAAGAATTAAAGAGCATTGACTATGATGTTGATTTAGTAGGGCACAGGGTTGTTCATGGAGGAGACAAGTTCCGCAAACCAGCAGAGATAAAGGGAAATGTTTTAAGAGAGATAATCAAAAAAAAGAAATTAGCTCCTTTGCATAATCCTTACAATATTCTTGGGATTAAGATAGCTAAAAGGGTTTTTCCTAGAGCCAAACAAATAGCTGTTTTTGATACAGCTTTTTACAGAGACTTGCCCAAGGTTTCAGCTATTTATGCTTTACCAGATAATTTGAGGCGTAAGTTCAAGCGTTTCGGCTTTCATGGAACATCCCATGAATATGCTGCTGAAGAAGCAGCTAAAAAGATTAAAAAACCTTTTAATCAGTTAAAAATAATCTCCTGCCACTTAGGAGGAGGTTCAAGTATTACAGCAATCAAGAATGGAAAAGCTGTTGATACTTCTATGGGCTATACTCCTATGGAAGGCTTGGTTATGATGACAAGAACAGGTGATATTGATCCAGGAATTGTTTTAGAATTAGTTAAGAAATACGGGCCTAAAAAAACCAGCAATATTTTAAACTTTAAGAGCGGGCTAAAAGCAATAAGCAAAGAATCAGAAATGCTTAAGATTCTTAAGAAGAAAAGCAAGTTGTCTTTAGAGCTTTTTTCATATAAAATTAAGAAATACATTGGAGCTTATTATTCAGCTCTTAACGGCTGCGATATCCTTGTTTTTACTGGGGCGATAGGAGCTGGAGACCCGAAAATAAGAAAAATGATTTGTAGTAATTTAGATATTTTAAAAGATGTTAAAATTATAGCTATCAAGCCGAATGAAGAACTGGCCATAGCTCAAAAAATATGCTTAAAAAGCTGAAATATATACTTTGGTACAAGGAGATTAATTCTAAGGACGGGCTTTTGGTTGGAGGGAAGAATGCTTCCTTAGGGGAAATGGTCAGGAATCTTTCTAAACAGGGAGTTAATCTTCCAGACGGATTTTGTCTAACCTCTAAAGCTTTTTGGTATTTTCTAAAAGACAATAAAATCCACAAAGAAATAAAAAGAGCTTTTGATGATTTTGATCCCAAGGATTTAGAAAGTTTGAGAAAGACAGGCAAAAAGTGCCGGGAATTAATTTTAAATGCTGAGTTTCCCAAGGATTTAAGAAAAAGAATATTAAAATCATATGAAAAGCTTTCTAAAAAGTACAAGACAAATGACTTGGTTGTCGCAGTCCGTTCTTCAGCTACTGCTGAGGACTTGGCTACGGCTAGTTTTGCTGGCCAAATGGAAACTTTTCTTAATGTTTCAGGAGAAGAGCACTTGTTAAGAGCTATAAAAAAATGTATAGCTTCTTTATTTACTGACAGGTCAATCTCTTATCGGGAAGAAAAAGGCTTTGACCACTTGAAAATAGCTCTTTCTGTGGGTATTCAGAAAATGATCAGAAGTGATATTGCTTCTTCTGGGGTTATATTTACCTTGGATACAGAAACTGGTTTTCCTGATATTGTTTTAATTAACTCTATCTGGGGAGTAGGAGAAATGATTGTTAAGGGCAAGATAACTCCTGATGAGTTTTATGTTTTTAAGCCAACCTTGGAAAAAGGATTTAAGTCAATTATTGTTAAAAATCTGGGCAGGAAAGACAAAAAATATATCTATGCTAAGGAAGGAGGACTAAAAGAAGTAAAAGTAAAGGGCAGAGATCAATTAAGATTTTCCTTGAAAGATAATGAGATTCTGGCTTTAGCCAAGTGGGCTATGAAAATCCAGGAGCATTATGGTAAACATCAGGACATTGAATGGGCTAAGGACGGGAAAACAGGAGAATTGTTTATTGTTCAGTCCAGACCAGAAACAATTCACGCTCCAGAAAATTCTAATGTTTATAAAGAGTATAAAGTGAAAACCAAGAAAGCCCCTATTTTAAAGGGCATTGCTATCGGAGAGAAGATCGGAGCAGGCAAAGTAAGAGTTATTTCTGATGTTTCCAAAATAACCCAGTTTCAGCCAGGAGAAGTTTTGGTTACCAAAATGACTGACCCAGACTGGGTTCCAATTATGAGAATAGCTTCAGCAATTGTTACTGATGAGGGAGGAAAAACAGCTCACGCAGCTATTGTTTCCAGGGAATTAGGTATACCAGCTATTGTTGGTACTGGTTCCGCAACCAAGGTGTTAAAAACAGGCCAGAAAGTAACTGTTGACTGCACCCAGGGATTAAACGGCAGAGTTTTTGAAGGGATTATTTCTTATGATATTAAAGAATATGATTTAAAAAAGATTCCTAAGTTAAAGACAAAAATAATGATGAATATTGGTGCTCCTGATATCGCTTTTAAAACTTCATTTTTGCCTAACAGCGGGGTTGGTTTAGCCAGGGAAGAGTTCATTATTGCTGAGAAGATTAGGGTTCACCCTTTGGCTTTGATTAATTTTAAGAGTTTAAAAAACAAAAAGCTTAAGAGAGAAATAGAAAAGATTACTATTGAGCATAAAGACAAAAAAGAATTCTTTGTTAAAGAGTTGGCTGAAGGCATTGCTCAGATAGGAGCTGCTTTTTATCCCAAAGAAGTAATTGTCAGATTTTCTGACTTTAAAACAAATGAATACAGAAATCTTGTTGGGGGAGAGCTTTATGAAGGAGAAGAGGCTAATCCAATGCTGGGATTTAGAGGAGCTTCTAGATATATTGACGAAAACTTCCAGCCGGCTTTTAAACTGGAATGTCTGGCAATAAAGAGAGTCAGGGAAGTTTTCGGTCTGGATAATGTTTCTGTTATGGTTCCCTTCTGCAGAACAGTGGAAGAAGGGGAGAAGGTTAAGGGTTTAATAGAGAAGTTTGGTTTAAAGGATTTAAAAATATATGTAATGTGTGAGATTCCTTCCAATGTCATTTTGGCTGACAAGTTCCTAAAGATATTTGACGGTATGAGCATTGGCAGCAATGATTTGACCCAGCTGGTTATGGGTTTGGACAGGGACAATGGCCGGATTGCCTATATTGCTGATGAAAGGAATGAAGCAGTGAAAAAACTGGTCAGCAGGGTAATAAAAGTCTGTAAGAGCAAGAACAAGTACTGCGGTATCTGCGGTCAGGCCCCAAGTGATTTTATTGATTTCGCAGAGTTTATCCAGAAAGAGGGGATAGAAAGCATGTCTTTGAATCCAGATACGATTATTAAAACAATTTTAAGTCTTTCAAAAAAATAAATTAACCCTAAAATATATGAAAAAGCAAAAAGGCTTTACTTTAGTCGAATTATTAGTTGTTATCGCTATTATCGGCCTATTAGCCAGCATTATTCTGGTTTCTTTGGGTTCAGCCAGGCAAAAGGCTGTAACTGCTAAAGGTCTTCAATTCAGCGAAACAGTTTATCATGGTTTAGGCGCTTATGCTTTGGGTATTTGGGAATTTGATGATGAGCTGGATCCTACTAAGGATTCAAGCGGTAATGATGTTGATGGCGATGTGAATGGAGCTGTGTTTAGATGTCATGATGATGATAAAGACTATACTCCAATAGACGGCTGTTCCTTGGAATTCAATGGTTCAAGCAATTATGTTATAGCTTCTAATAGCCTGCTTCTTTCCGAGAAGGCAACTTTAAGTGTTTGGGTTAAGCCAGATAGTGGTGCTAATGGATATATCTTTACCAAAGACCACTATTATTGTTATGGCGTATTTGTAACTCAAGGTAGTTCAGGCCAAATTCGTACCTATATCGGAGACTGCACATCGGGCGGCTGGTCTGGCTATATAACAACTTATAATATTCCAGCTAATACCTGGCTTCATATTGTTTCCAGCTATGATGATGCAAACAATTTAGTTAAGCATTATGTTAATGGAGAAGAAGTAGATAGCCAAAATGCTCCTCGCAGCCTTTCAGGAAATACTAATTATAGTTTTGTAATTGGCAAAAGGTGTAATTCTCCTGGCAGTTGTGCCAGTGGAAATTTATATTTCAACGGCTTAATTGACGAGGTGCGTATTTACAACGAATCTTTGACTTCCGGAGAGATAAAACAATTATACGTAGAAGGGAGATTAAAGCACTTGGCTGATAAATAATTATGTTTGATATTATTACCTTTGGTTCAGCTGCTTGGGATGTTTGTTTAAAGCCTAAGAAGTTCCAAGTAGTTAAGAATAATAATTTTGTTACAGGCAAAGCGCTTTGTCTTGATTTAGGCTCTAAAACTGATGCTGAAGATATTTATTTTTTTTCTGGCGGAGGAGGAACTAATACAGCTGCTACTTTTGTCAGGCAGGGGCTTAGAACAGCTTATTGCGGAACAATTGGCAATGATATTAATGGTAAGGAAGTTATTAATGAATTAAAAAACTTAGGGATAAATCTTAAATTTGTTAAAAGAACAAACTTGAAACCGACTAATTATTCAGTTGTTCTAAATACCGGTTCTAATAAAGATAGAACCCTTTTAGCTTATCGGGGTGCTTCCGAAGTTTTAACCAAGAAAGATATTCCCTGGGGAAAACTAAAAGCAAAATGGTTTTATTTGGCTCCTTTTTCAGCCAGTCTTTGTTCTCTGACAGAGGATATAGTTAATTTTGCTTATAAGAAAAAGATAAAAATAGCTTTTAATCCCGGAAGCTCTCAGTTAGAACTGCCGAAAAATATCTTAGAAAGGATTCTTAGAAACGTGGATATTTTGTTTCTCAATCACAAAGAAGCAGCCTTGATAACCAATGTTTCTTTTAATAAAGAGAAAGAGATTTTTAAAAAGCTTGATAAAATGTGTCCGGGCATTGCTTTAATGGGTTCAGATAAGGGAATTACAGCTTCTGACGGCAAATATTTATATAAGGCTAAAGTTTCTAAGGTTAAAATAGCAGATAGAACCGGTGCTGGGGATGCTTTTTCTTCTGGTTTTGTATCTGGATATATTAAGACAAAGGATATAGAGTATGGTATTCAGTTAGGAATGGCTAATTCTGCTTCTTGTATACAGAAAAGAGGAGCTAAGCAAGGATTATTAAGGAAGAATAAAAAGTTTAAGAAGAATAAAGTAATAAAAAAGAAATTATGACTTTAAAACAGGCTTTAAAACAGGCGAAGAAAAAAGGCTATGCTCTTGGCCAATTTAATTTTTCTACTTTGGAGCAGTTAAGAGGTATTTTAAGAGCAGCTAAGAAAACACCGGTTATCTTAGGAGTTTCAGAAGGGGAAATAGGCTATTTGGGTCTAGAGGAAACTGTTGCTCTGGTTGAGATTGCAAAAGCAAAGTATAATCTTAATGTCTTTTTGAATCTTGACCATGGCCATAATTTGAAATTAATTAAAAAAGCTGTTGATTACGGATTTTCGGCAGTTCATTTTGACGGATCAGGCTTGGGACTTGAAAAAAATATCCAATATGTTAAAAAGGTAGTACAATATGCTCATAAAAAAGGGGTTTTGGTTGAAGGAGAGCTGGATGATATTAAAAAAGGCAGTTTAACTTCTTTTGACAAGGCAAGAGAGTTTGTTTTCAGAACCAAGGTAGACAGTTTAGCAATAGCTATAGGCAATGTTCATGGCTATTACAGAAATGTAAAGCTTGACTTTAAAAGATTAAAAGAATTAAATAAACTAAATGTATTTTTGGTTCTTCACGGCGGGTCTGGTATTTCCAAAGACCAGATTAGAAAAGCTATTAAACTGGGTATTGCCAAGGTTAATAATAATACTGAATTAAGAATGGCTTGGAAGCAGGGTTTGATAAAGAGCTTGAAAAATAAAGAAATAAAACCATATAAGATTCTTCCTTTTGTTGAGAAGTCTGTTCAAAACAAGGTTGAAGAAAAGATAAATTTATTTAAAAAATAATATGAAAATAGTTCAAGAGCATAAGAAATGTATTGGTTGTAACTCCTGTGTTGCTGTCTGTCCAAAATACTGGGAAGTAGGGGATGACGGGAAAAGCAAGCCTAAAAAGAGCAAGCTTAATAAAGGAAATTACGAAGTGGAGATAGTAAAAGTTGAATGCAACCAACAGGCAGCAGATGCTTGTCCAGTCCAGTGCATTATTATAATGAAATAGATTTCTATTATAGAATAATATTATGTTAAATCTTAAAGCTGAAAAAAGAAAAGATATTGGTAAGAAGGTTAAAGTTTTAAGGAAGAAGGGAGTTCTTCCTGCTGTTTTATATGGTCCAGAGATAGATAATTTAGCTATCCAGCTGGATTTAAAGGAGTTTGAAAAGACATATAGAAAAGCAGGGGAGAGCACTTTGATTGATTTAGAAATAGGGGATAAAAAATTTTCTGTTCTTATTCATGAAATTAAAAAAGACCCCTTGTCAGGAAACCCTATTCACGTTGATTTTTACCAGCCTATTCTTACCGAAGAGGCTGAAGCTGCTGTTCCAATAGTTTTTGAAGGGGAAGCCCCGGCTGTAAAAGATTTAGGAGGGACTTTGATTAAAGAGATTCAGGAAGTAGAAGTAAAGGCTCTGCCTAGAGACCTTCCTCACGAGATTAAAGTTGATGTCTCTTCTTTAAAAACCTTTGAAAACGAAATTTTGATAAAAGATCTTAAAATAGCTGATAATGTTAAAATTCTAAAAGAGCCTAATGAAATAGTGGCTTTAGTTACTCCACCTCAGAAAGAAGAAGTAGAAGAGAAGCCTGTTGAAGAAGAAGAAAAGACTGAAGAAGAGGCGGCAACAGAAGGAGAGTCTAAAGAAGAGAAAAAAGATGAAGAATAAATTAATAATATTAATATTTAGTTTACTGCTTTTGCCTGGTTTTGTTTTTTCCGAAGATTTGGAAACTCTCTGCCAATTAAACAGAATAGAACAGGAATGCAGCAACTTAGAGCCTACTGAATGCCGTCAGTTCCTTGAAAAGTGTGAAGCTTACTACAATCAATTAAGCCAGGAAATAGGAGAGGATTTAAGCAAGACAGAAGCAGAGAAAAAGACCTTAGAGAATAAGGTTAATAGTCTACAGAAGAGGATAAAGAGCCTAGATTACCAGATTTACCAGAGCAATCTAATAATTAAGGATTTGGGCATTCAGATTGTAGATACTGAACAGTCTATTGATAATACTATTTTAAAGATAGAGGATTCTAAAGAAAAGCTGGCTAATATTCTAAGAGCTATTTATGAAGAAGACCAGAAGCCTTTAATTGAAATCCTGATTGCTGATTCTTCTATCTCCGGCTTCTTTGACAATCTTACTGCTTTAGAGCGTTTGAACTCCAAGAGCAAAGACCTTTTGCAGAATATTAAAGGTCTAAAGATAAACCTGGAAGACCAGAAAGTATCTTTAGGCGGAGAGAAGAATGACTTAGAGAACGTAGTAGAGATTCAGACAGTCCAGAAACAGCAGAGCGCTCAGTCTAAAGAAGAGCAGGAATATTATCTAAAACTTACTGAGCAGGAATATCAGAAGTATCTGGCAGAGAAACAGGCAGTTGATGAAAAAGCCTCTGAAATCAGGGCCAGGATATTTGAATTAATAGGTGTGCCTGAAGCTCCTACTTTTGGGGAAGCTTATGAAATAGCCAAATACGTAGAAAACATTACTGGGGTCAGACCCGAGTTTTTGCTGGCTGTTTTGACTCAGGAGTCTAATATTGGCAAGAATGTGGGTCAGTGTTATTTAAAGAATGCTGAAACAGGGGCTGGAGAAACAATAAGAACAGGTAAGACTCTTTCCCGAGTAATGAAGCCTACCAGAGATGTTCAGCCATTTTTAATAATTACCAAGGAATTAGGCCGAGATCCTTTCTTTACCCCGGTATCTTGTCCAATGAGTTATGGCTGGGGAGGAGCAATGGGTCCAGCTCAGTTTATTCCCAGCACCTGGATGATTTATAGAGACAGATTAAGAGATATCATGGGTAAGCCAGGAGATCCTTGGAACATTAAGGATTCATTTATGGCTGCTGCTCTTTACTTAGCAGATTATGGAGCAGCCAAACAGACCTATAACGGAGAGTTTAATGCTGCTTTAAGTTATTTTGCTGGTCCCAGCTGGTATAAATCTAAATATGCCGATGTTTACAGAAGGGATTACGGTTATCCTGTAATGGCTATTACTAAAGCTTACGAAAGCGATATCTCTAAGATTAAATAAAATTAATATTGCTAAAATAAAAGAAGCCTCGATTCCCAGAATCGAGGCTTTTCAGCGAGTGGTTAACCACTATTTTCGGAATTATGAATAAAGTTTTCCGAACGCGCTGTTTATGACATCACCCACTTCGGACCTTCCGTACTAGGGATAAAGAACTATTATGATTCTCTCCATATTTTTTGCTTAATTCTATAAAAGAATCGGGGGAAAATAGAGGAAGAGAAAATCCAGAATATTCTTCTTTTATTGAACCTGCACCCCGTTAGTTCAATAAGGCCACCTAAGTGGAATAAATTCTATTATTTTAATCTAGTTGCATTATAGCAAAGTTAGATTATTTGTCAAGGTTTTTCTGGAGAGTTTTTATCATTTTATCCATTCTGCCTTCCATTATATCTTCAATATTATGCCATTTCTTTTTGATTCTATGGTCTGTTATTCTGTCCTGAGGGAAGTTATAGGTTCTGATTTTCTCTGCTCTCATTGCCGAGCCGATCTGGGCTTTTCTTTCACCCCCTAACTTAGACATTTCTTGTTCTTGTTTTCTTTCTAATAATCTGGCTGAGAGGATAGATAGAGCGTTTTCTTTGTTCTGAAGCTGGTTTCTTTCTGTCTGAGAGGTAACAACCAACCCAGTAGGCAAATGGGTTATCCTTACTGCTGTTTCTCTTTTATTTACATATTGTCCTCCCGGGCCCGAAGCCCTGTAATAATCAATTTTTATTTCATCAGGCCTTATATTTATCTCTGTAGTTTTCGGCTTGGGCAGGACAGCTACGCTTGCTGTTGAAGTGTGGATTCTGCCTGATTTTTCTGTTTCGGGAATTCTCTGAACCCTATGAACCCCTGCTTCATACTTCATCTTAGAGAAGACATCCTCTCCTTTTAATTCAAAAGTTATCTGCTTGAATCCTCCCAGCTCTGTTTTGTGGGAGTCCAGTGTTTTAATAATCCATTCCTGGAGAAGAGCGTATTTAGAGTACATCTTGAAAAGCTTGGCAGCAAAAAGCGCGGCTTCTTCACCGCCAGCCCCAGCCCTGATTTCCATTATTACCGAGGTTTTTTCCGACATATTAAGATAAATCTTACTTTCAGTTTACTTTTTCAGTTCCTTTTTCTTGGCTAATCTCTTTTTAAACTTTTCTACTCTTCCCATGGTATCAACAATCTTTTCTTTTCCGCTGTAAAAAGGATGACATTTAGAGCAAATCTCAGTTTCTATATGTTCTTTAGTAGAGCCAACAGTAAAAGTATTGCCACAGGCACAGGTTACTTTGGCTTGTTTATAATATTTCGGATGAATATCTTTTTTCATAATATTTATATTAACACGCTGTTTTTTAAAAATCAAGTATTGTTGACAAAATTTGTTAAGATGTTAACATTAATATTAGTAACGGCATATTTATCGCCAGTTTAAAAATAAGATTTAGACAATAATCAGTTTTGGGAGGATAGAAAATGTGGATATTGGGTATAGCTATAATAACTTTTGGCGTGCTGAAGTTTATTCTAGCATTGGGGAGGATTAAATAAAGGGCCTATTTTATCTTAATAGAATAGGCCTTTAAAATTTGTATTATTAGGCTTGATTTTAAAAATATATATGCTATTATTAAATTATTATGAAAGAAAAGGAAAGTAATCAATTTAATATATCTTTAGAAGAAATGACTGAGGCTGGCTTGAATTTCGGTCATAGAACTTCCAGAGTTCATCCTAAGATGAAACCCTATATTTCTGGGGTAAGAAACAGCGTTCATCTTATTGATTTAGAAAAGACAGTCCAAGAGTTTAATAAAGCCCTTGAATTCATTGAAAAGCTTGTGTCTGAAGGCAAGACCTTGATTTTAATTGGGACAAAAATTCAAAGTAAGGATTTGGTTAAAGAAATTGCTGAAGAATGCAATTTACTCTATATTAACCAAAGATGGCTGGGAGGCACTTTTACTAATTTCAAAACTATTAAAAAAAGAATAGATTATTTTAAGGATTTAGAGGATAAGAAGAAAAAAGGAGAACTTGAGAAATATACCAAGCTGGAAAGGCTTAAGATAGACAAAGAGTTAAAGGACCTGGAGATTAAGTTTGGGGGAATAAAGAACATAGAGGGTTTGCCCGATGCTATTTTTGTTTCAGATATGAAGAAGGATGCTTTAGCAGTTAAAGAAGCAAGGGTAAAGGGAATAAAAGTTATTGGCATAGCAGATACTAATATTGATCCCACTTTAGCTGATTATCCTATTCCTGCTAATGATGATGCTATTAGTTCTATCAAATACATTCTGGACAAGGTAAAAGAAGTAATTCTTAAGTCAAAAAAATAAGAACCTGACTTCGTCAGAACCTTGATTCGTTCAGAATTAAGAACCTGACTTCGTCAGAACCTTGATTCGCTAAGGTATAATATATAATCTTAAATTAATATGATAGACGAAATTAAACAATTGCGGGAAGAGACCGGAGTTTCTGTTTCCGAGTGTAAAAAAGCCCTTGAACAGAGTAAAGGGGATAAGGAAAAAGCCAAGAAGATATTAAGAGAATGGGGTAAAGAGTTAGCTGGCAAGAAATCAGCCAGAGAAGCTGGAAAAGGAATAATTGAAGCTTATATTCATCCTGACAAAAGAGTCGGGGCAATAGTTGATTTACGCTGTGAGACTGATTTTGTTGCTAAGTCCAAGGATTTCCAGGAACTGGCTCATGAGCTTTGTCTTCAAATTACAGCCATGGATCCTTTGTTTTTAACAGAAGATGATATTCCTAAAGAGGTTTTAGACGAGGAGAAAAAAATATACAAAGAGCAAATAAAGGATTCTGGCAAACCGGAAAAGATATTAAGTCAGGTTATTGAAGGTAAAATGAATAAGTACAAGAAAGGAGTTTCTCTTTTGTCTCAGGCTTGGATTAAAGATGATTCTAAAACAATAAAACAGCTGATTGAGGAGTACGTAGCTAAGATAGGAGAGAACATTATAGTAAAAAGATTTATTAGGTTTGATATATGACACTACTATTTCTTATCTTATTCTTTATTGGTTTAATAGGAATGAGCGTTATCATAATCAGAAAGATTCCAGTTCTGGCTGATTTATCTCATAACGAAGTTAAAGGGACAAAGCCCTTCTTTTTAAAGAGATTAATAAGGGGAGGCTGGTCTGTTTTTAAGGGTATATTCCGAAGAAGGGAAGGAGGAAAGAATGATTTGATGTTTGAGACAGAGAATGAACCTAAAGATAAGTTCTCTGAGGATTACTGGAAAAAGGTAAGAAGAAAGGGATAATGCCTGAGTAGCTCAGTGGCAGAGCAACTGTTTTGTAAACAGTAGGTCGTCGGTTCAAATCCGACCTCAGGCTCTTGACAAAAGATTTTGAAAAGGTAAAATCTAAAGTAGGTGGATAACCTTAAACATATGTAATATTTAGATAAAAAACAGGCATTAAAGAATGCCCACGAAGCTATCTAATAATAGATGTCTTCGTGGTTATTTTTTGGAAAGGACTTTAACAATCGAGCAATTCAGTTTTTTAGAGTTGCTTCGACTTATCGTTCTTCTATTTTTATATAGAAAGAACTATTTTTTGAGAGTTTGATCCTGGCTCAGGATGAACGCTAGCGGCGTGGATAAGGCATGCAAGTCAAGGGGGTCGCTTTTGCGACAACCGGCGAACGGGTTAGTAACACGTAGATACATACCTTAGAGTCTCGCATAACCCAGCGAAAGTTGGGCTAATTCGAGATAGTTCCCGTAAGGGTAAAGTTTTTCGCTCTAAGAATGGTCTGCGGCTTATCAGCTTGTTGGTGGGGTAATGGCCTACCAAGGCAATGACGGGTAGGGGACATGAGAGTGTGATCCCCAACAAGGGCACTGCGACACGGGCCCTACTCCTACGGGAGGCAGCAGTCGAGAATATTCGACAATGGGCGAAAGCCTGATCGAGCGACGCCGCGTGCTTGAAGAAGCCCTTCGGGGTGTAAAGAGCTTTTATAGAGGAGGAATCTTTTTGATGACAGTACTCTAGGAATAAGGGGCTGCTAACCACGTGCCAGAAGCATCGGTAATACGTGGGCCCCAAGCGTTATCCGGATTTATTGGGCGTAAAGAGTCCGTAGGCTTTTTGTTAGGTTTTCTGTTAAATCCTAGGGCTTAACCTTAGAAGTGCAGAAAAAACCAGCAAAATAGAGGGCATTAGGGGCTGATGGAACGGTCGGTGTAGGGGTGGAATCCGTTGATATCGACCGGAACACCAAAAGCGAAGGCATTCAGCTGGAATGACCCTGACGCTGAGGGACGAAAGCGTGGGTAGCGAACGAGATTAGATACCTCGGTAGTCCACGCCGTAAACGATGGATACTAGCTATTTGAAGTGTCGACCCTTCAAGTGGCGAAGCTAACGCGTTAAGTATCCCGCCTGGGAAGTACGGCCGCAAGGCTAAAACTCAAAGGAATAGACGGGGTTTCACACAAGCGGTGGACCATGTGGCTTAATTCGACGATAAGCGAAGAACCTTACCAGGGCTTGACACCTAGTTGAAAGCTCTCCGAAAAGAGAGTCTCCTCACAAGGCAACTAGGCAGGTGCTGCACGGCTGTTGTCAGTTCGTGTTTTGAAATGTACGCTTAAGTGCGGTAACGAACGCAACCCTCGCTCTATGTTTTATATGTCATAGAGAACTGCCCGAGATAATTGGGAGGAAGGTGAGGACGACACCAAGTCAGCGTGGCCCTTTGACGCCCTGGGCTGCACACGTGGTACAATGGAATTGACAATGGGCAAAGTCGCAAGACGGAGGTAATCCCATCAAACAATTTCTTAGTTCGGATTGAGGTCTGAAATTCGACCTCATGAAGCTGGAATCGCTAGTAATCGCCGATCAGCCATGCGGCGATGAATATGTTTCTGAAACTTGTACTCACAATTAAACGCGCCCGGCAGATATATAAGCTAAAGAGTTAAAATCTCTTCCTCTATTGCTTCAATAGAGAGTAGTTGAAAGATAGTCATTTATCGCGAGGTAAATGGCAGAGGATCTGGAAACAAATGGTAGCCCGAATCATCAAGAGTTAATCGATCTACGAATGGGTGGTGAGCGTAGAGAAGATTAGATCCACAAACTTGATTTGGGATGTTAGGAATAGTTTATATATTGACCCGGGGAGATCTGATGTAGTATAATGAAACTAACGCTGCGTCAGAAGTCAGCTAGATCATAGTATCCCGCTTAGCGGGAGAAGGATCTTCTCTAATGTTATGCTTAATACTAATTACATTATTGGTTTGGTAGATGGTGAAGGAAGCTTCACTGTTTATATTAAGGATCCCGATTCAAAAAAGAATATAAAAAGAAGAGTTAAGGCAGAGCCAAGATTCTATTTAAAGCTTGTTGAGAAAGATAAAAGCATTCTTCATGAATTAAAAAGATTCTTTAAATGCGGAAATGTTTATTTTCAGAAAGATAAACGACGCAATCATCAAGATTGTTATCGTTACGAAGTAGCAAACCGTAATGATTTAGAGAATGTGATAATTCCATTCTTTAAAAGATATAAATTAAAGTTAACATCAAAAAGAAAAGATTTTAAAATCTTTTGTGAAATAATGAAACGAATCAAGAATAAAGAACACCTGACAGATTTAGGATTAAGAAATTTATATCAAATTAAGCAAAAAATGCATTAGAGCTCGCCGTATGCGGGAAATCCGCATGTACGGTG
>CAYOZF010000003.1:0-12331 GCA_964408385.1 uncultured Candidatus Saccharibacteria bacterium
GCTGAACCAGTAAAGATTATCTCTTTAGGCTTAACTTTCATCAAATCAGCCACTTTTCCTCTGCTCTGTTCTAAGACAGCCTCAGCTTCCTGACCAAAGCTGTGAACAGACATTGTATTGCCAAACTTCTTGTTATAGAAAACCTCCATCGCTTTTTTAACCCGGGGATCAACAGGTGTAGTAGCTGCATAGTCTAAATATATCTTAATGTTATTAGAAGATTTATTCTTCATATTAAATCTGATAAATTAGTTGAATCTAAAGCAGAGCTTAAAGAATCCTTAACATCTTTCCACCAGATTCGTTTTAGTCCCATAGTTTATAAATTGCGTGGTCCCCGACCGAATGAAACCAAATAGTATTCTTATTAACAATCTCAAAAATAATTCTGTATTTTTGATTTATAGAAAAAGAAAAAAATCCTGAGAGCGTTCCCTTTAATTTGTGTGTTCTCAAACGAGGGTCGAAAGGATCTTTTCTAAAAATAAGCTCCTTTTTTTCAGCCATTCTTTTAACACCTAATGGAAGTTTTTTGTAATCACGGCTAAACTTACTAGAATAAAAAATTTTCATAAAACATTAAAAGAAAATCAACGTAGATCTTTTAATGATTTTAAGACCTTTCCTTTGCCTGCAACCAATTCTTTTCTGCTTTCGGCTAGTTCTTTAAGAATTTTCCCCTCTAACCACATTCTTATAATTTCTCTAAGGAATTCGCTTTTAGTAGCGTAATGATCTTTCTTCATTGTCTTTTCCACTGCTTTATTTAATTCTTTGGGTAAAGAAATATTTATTATTTCGCGCATATTATTGTCTATTTATTATTTACGAATTGTAATAATTTGTATTACAATATTCATATTATCAAAACCATTCTTCCTTGTCAAGACCGAACAAAAAACCAGCTATTAAACTGGTTTTTTTGTTTTAGTTCTTACCAATTATCATTCCCACGATTGCCAAATCCTCCACGTCTATCTCCTCCACGCCTATTTCCACCACGAGAATCACGTCTGAAACTATCTCTACGAGGACGCTCTTCTAAAGGACGAGCTTCACTAACCGTAACGCTTCTTCCATCAATCTCTTTACCATTAAACATCTTAATGGCTTCTTGAGCTTCTTTTTCAGAAGACATTTCAACAAAACCAAATCCTTTTGAACGATTAGAAAATTTATCAATAACCACAGTTACCGATTCAACAGTTCCAGCCTTAGAGAAATTATCTCTTAAGATTTCTTCGGTAGTATCATAAGATAATCCACCGACAAATAGTTTTTTTGCCATATTTGAACGAATGAAAATTATTCATTACGCTATTTATTTATTAAGTAAGCCGACCGCTGTTTTATTTTCTTTCAAAGCTTACTTAATATGCTTAAGAAAAGGAAAATTAACAGAAACCTACTTTATTATAATATTATAATAGCTCGATATCAACAAAAAGTCAATCCTTCTATTTTTTCTTTATTATTAGAATAATAAAATATATTGTGGTTAGAACAAAAAGTATCCACCAAAGCCATAATAAACCAATAAGATAATCGTAGAAATAGAGAGCTAAAATAATACCGAGGGAAAGAAGGCATAATTTAACTAAACCTACCTCCCACCAGTGAAATGTCCATGTTTTAAAGATTTTCATAATATTATTTGTTTTATTTTATTTTTATAGACCTTTGTTTAATTATATTAAAAAATACTTTTTATTAAGATTAGAAATTTATTTTCTATTCAAAACCAAAAGCCCTGCTATTATAGAATCGCAGATAAAACCTTCTAAAGGAATATAATCTTCTTCGAGTTGAGATTTTCTAAGATAAGAATTATAAAAACGTTTTTTTTGCTGTTTAACAATAGCTGGGGGAAGATTATTTTTCAGCAGCATAGCCGTCATAATCAATCTTCCTATCCTGCCGTTTCCATCAGAAAAAGGATGAATCTTTTCAAAACGACTGTGAATTTTACTAACATGAGAAACAATATCTTTTGTTTTAGAATTAATATCTTTAATCAAATTATTCATTAAACTAGAAACTTTCAAATAATTAGCTGTTGGAACATAGGTGCCAACAATACGAACCGCCTGCTTTCTATAAGAACCGGCATCATCTCTTATTCCATTCATTAAAATAGCATGAAGTCTTAAAATGAATTTTTCATCAATTTTAGACAAATGTTTAAATAAATAATCTAAAGCTGCTTGATGATTTTTTACTTCTAATTGTTCTACGATGTTTTTATTTGATAAGGCAATATTATCAAATAAAATTGCCTTAGTTTCATTCTCGCTCAAAGTACTACCTTCTAATTTGTTGGTATGATAAGTTAAAGCCAGCAAAAATTGATCGTAAATATCAGGATTTTCTATAATCTTTTTTAGAATATTTTTATGCTTTTTAGCTTGAAGCAATATTGTCTGTTTTTTTGCTTTTAAAGGATCTTCTATAATCTTTTTCTGACCAGTATATAAACAATACAAATTGTCTATATTTGCCTTAGCTTTTCTTCTTGGTTCTGACTTGCCGTTAATCCAACTATTAAGAGAAACAAAAGAAACTCCGAGCTTTTCAGCCAGTTTTTCTTGAGTTAAACCAGATATATCCTTAATAATTTTGAGCTTTTCTCTAACAGTCATACTAAGCTCATTGTACAAAACTTTATAAAGCTTGTCAATTATAGAAGTTTTATAAAGTTCTATTCGTACCTTAAAGCATCTACCGGATTAAGCTTGGAAGCTGAGCGAGAAGGCAGATAACCAGCAATGCAGCCGATTAAGAAAGAAAATGCCAAGCCGAATAATATAAGCTGGGGGGTAACTGAAGCCTGCAGATAGAAATTACCGGTCATCTGGAGTACAAACTCAGCAGCTTTAGCCAAGACAAGACCCAGGATTATTCCTCCTAAGCCTCCGAACAGGCCAAAGAATCCTGATTCAATCAGGAAGATAGCAGTAATGGTTCTTCTTTTAGCTCCCACAGCCTTCATAATGCCTATTTCCTTTATTCTTTCGTGAACTGACATATACATAGTATTCATAATACCAATACCGCCGACAACAATAGCAATAGAGGCAAAACCGATTATAGCCAGCTGGATTATTCCCATTACATCCTGGACTATTTCAGTAACTTTTTCACTGCTTAAAACAGAAAATGAAGATGAATCCTCTCCCCTTC
The DNA here is from genome assembly GCA_964408385.1 of uncultured Candidatus Saccharibacteria bacterium. GTDB lineage: Bacteria > Patescibacteriota > Minisyncoccia > Minisyncoccales > GWA2-38-27 > CAYOZF01. The sequence continues at coordinate 3,181 of CAYOZF010000003.1, forward strand.
TCCTCTTTCTACTCTCTTCTAAACTCTCTTTAATATTCTCTACTACATTATCTACCACATAACCCGGCTTAACTTTAGCCATTACCATTTTAGCTCCCTTTCTCTCTCCAGTAACATCTTTAAAAAGATCCAAATCCATAGTAATAGTAGAATCATCCTGCTTGTTGCCTAAAGACTTTAATATTCCAGTAACTTCAAAATTCTTTCCGTTGATAGTAACTGTATCCCCTGTTTCTAGCCCCGGAAAAACATCTTCGGGCACAGCGCTCCCAACAATTAACTCTTTCTTGCCTGTTATCGGCCATTCTCCGTCTTTCAAATCCCAGCCCATATCATTCTTTAACAATTCCATGCCGTCTTCCCAAGAAACCCCGTTTATTAAAATAGTTTTTACTGTTCCTTCATGCCTAACTGCCTCTGCTTTGTAATTCATCGGCACAATGCTTTCCACTCCATCTGCCTTTTTAATGGCTTTTAAATCTTCTTCATTTAATTCTAGATTACCACCAAAAGTTGTAGCTAAATTAGTTATTTCTCCGGGAAAAACCATGATTAAATCCTTACCCATCATATTTAACTGCTGTAATATAGCACCCTTAATGCCTTCACTTAAAGAAAACAAGGAAATAATCAAAAATACTCCAATAACAACGCCGATCATAGTTAACCAGCTTCTGACCGGGCTCCTTCTCAAACTCCTCATAGCAATTTTAATGTATTCTTTTAAACCTCCCATAATACTTTGTATGATTGATGATGGTTTTTAACTATCTGTCCGTCCATAATATTAATAGTCTCTTCTGTGTAATCGGCTATATTAGGGTCATGGGTGACAACAATAATTGTCTTGCCCTGATTCTTGTGCAAATCAATTAAAATATCCATTATCTTCCTACCGGTAGTAGAATCCAGGTTTCCGGTTGGTTCATCAGCTACAATAATCTCTGGGTCATTGGCTAAAGCCCTGGCAATAGCTATTCTCTGACGCTCTCCTCCAGAAAGTTCATTGGGCTTGTGATAAAATCTTTTTTCTAATCCAAAATCAGTAAGCAGCTTTTTAGCTCTTTTGACTCTGTCCTTATCAGACACTCCCTGAAAAACCATTGGTAGAGTAACATTTTCTAAAGCAGTAAGATTATGAAGCAAATTAAACTGCTGGAAAACAAAGCCTATTTTCTGGCCTCTTGCCTTAGCTAGTTTATCTTCAGAAAACTTAGAAACATCTTCACCGTCTAAAAAGACCTTCCCTTTAGAAGGAACATCCAAAGCTCCGACAATATGGAGCAAAGTTGACTTGCCAGATCCAGAGGGACCCATTATAGCCACAAAAGAACCTTTGATTATGCCGAAACTAATCCCTTTTAAAACAGTTAAATCAACCTCACCCAACTTATATGTCTTCCAGACATCTTGTATTTTAATTACTGGCTCTTTCATTTAGCCTTTTCTCCTAAAACAACTCTTTCTCCTTCTATTAAACCAGATATAACTTCAATATTATCTTCACCTTCCAAGCCAATCTCTATTTTCCTCTCTTCAACCTCTTTACCATCTAAAACTTTTACTATTTTATCTCCGTTAATTTTCTTTAAGGCTTGCTTAGGAATAACCAAAACATTTTCTCTCTCATCTGCCTTAATAACAACATCAGCTGTCATACCAGGTTTAACTCCTTTGTCTCCAGCATCAAAACTTATATTAACCTCATAATAAACCACTCCATCTATTAATTTCTCTGCTGGGTCAATTGAAATAACCTCTCCTGCAAACAAATCATCAGGAAAAGCCGGGATAAATATCTCAGTTTCGTCGTTTACTTTAACATAAACAATATCCTCTTCATAAATGTCTACTTCTATCTGGAAAGGTCCTGAAGGAAGAATAGAAATTATTGAATCAGTTACTTGAGCTGTTTCCCCTCTCCTCTTATTAATGCTAGTTATCTGTCCTTTAACCGGGGATTTTAAGGTTGAATCATTTATCTTGTTCTGAAGAAGAGCAACTTTAGCTTCTGCCTGTTTTATCTTAGCCTGATAAAGATTTATATTCTCCTGGGTAGGTCCAGCTTTTTTCAAATCAAGCTGATCCTGAGCTTTCTGCAGAGCAACTTCAGCCGCACCAACAGCTGCTTCTTTAGTATTAATGTTAGTTTCATTAGTAATTCTGGTTGTTGCTATTGTTTGCTGAGCAGCAACAATATCATTATATGCTGTGTTAATATATGATTTCTGGTTATCTAAAGATGTTTTATCGCTACTGGTTACAGTATTACGATAAAGTACATTTTCTGTCACATCCCTTACTATTTCTAATGAATTCTTTACCTCTGAAAGTATTTTCTTCATTTCTGAAAGTGCTGTGTCAACTTCCTGGCGGGAACCAGCTTCAGCATTATCAACCTGCGTCTTAGCTAAGGTTAAATTAGCATAGATTAAATCTTTATTATCTTTAACAATTACTCCTTCCTGGTCTGTAGAGTTAAAATAACTCAACTGAACACTAAGAACTACGTTATATGAATTATATATTTTCAAATAAGCATCTTCTAGATCACTAAGAGCGTTTTCGTAATCCTGTTTTAAATCCTCTTCAGCATCAGCTTTAGCATCTTCTAAACTCTGTTTGGCATTATCAAAAACAATCTGGGCATTTAAAACATCTGTTTCAGAAACTTTTATTTCTTCAGCAGAAGAACCAGCTAAAAGTTTATCATAATCTGCTTTAGCCACATTAAGAGCAGCCTGAGCTTCAGCTAATTCTATATAAAGTTGGCCTAAATCAAGCTTAGCCAAATTCTGGCCGGCTTCAACCTGGTCTCCTACTTTAACATAGATTTCATCAATCCTTCCTGAATATTTAAAACCAAGATCCACCTGCTCGGAAATTTTCACCATGCCGGTTTCAGAAACCTCTTTAATAACCGTTCCCCTAACCACTTCTTCAGCGATATACTCTAGTTCTCCATTACCAATAAAAAAGTTAAAAATAACAAAGACAATAATAATAACAATAACTGCTATTATAATCGTTCTCCTTTTGAGCTTCTTTAGTATCTTCATATTATATTTAATTATCTATTATTTCTCTATTTTAACATTTTTTTTTAAAAAAGCAACTCTATTTAAGAGGGATCATAAAAGATAATACAAGCCTAGAGCAAAAAGAATTATTGCCTCAAATAAAGTAATCCAAGTAACAACCTTGCTGGAAGAAAGCCAGATTTTCATTGTAAAGAAAGCAATCAGAAAGACAATAATCTCATCGAGCATATAGAAAAAGAGGAATAAACTAATATAAAACAAATAAGAGAAAGTAGAAAGACCTGACTGGGCTAATACTCCGGCAAAAGCTACTGGCACAACAGCTGAACAGGGAAACTCAATAATGGTAATTACAGCAGCAAAAACCAATACGCTGCCTAAAAGAACTATAATACCTGAGCTTTTAAGAGACTGCTGGAACTTAGAAGAAAACTTAGTCATTATTCCTTTACCTGGAGTTATTTCACAAGTAGGCCCATACTTTCTAAACTTAAAAAACTGGCCGAAGAAATATATAGCTCCTCCTATGCCTAACAAGCCTATCAAGACCTCCATTATCTTCATATAAGAGACAAAGAAGGAAAAGACATGATACCAGATAACGATTAAAAAACCATAAACAAGAGCTGTGGCAAGAATAAAAAGACCGCCAAAAAGCAGAGTCTTCTTCCTGGAACGGAGAGCTAAGACCAAACCAAGAATAAGAACTAAAGCGCCTAAGGAGCAGACATTAAACCCGTCTAAAACGCCTAAAACAACAGCTAAAACAGGTAGAGAGTATTTTCTAATATTTATCTTTCCTATAAGAGGGAGCTCAATATCCCCTTCCATATTAATAACACTAACGCTACCTTGGGAATTATCATTCATCTGGCATTCTAAGATACACTCTTCAATGCCATTAGCTATGTCATCATTAAAACCAACAAAGTATTTATTATTGGTAAAGGTAATAGGAACCAGGCCTTGCTGATTCTTAGCAACATTGTATTGATTATAAAAACTCTTAAGCAAGTCAACATTGCCTGCTTCAGAAACAGAATACCTGTTAATAGCAATCTCTGGATATTTATCTCCTAGCTTATTTAAAAACTCTTCCTCCCTAGCGCAGTGAGGACAAATAGGGCTGTAAAAGAAATCAATCTTAACAACGCTTTCAGCTGAAACAGAGCTGAAAACGCCGAATAAAAGAAACGCTACTACTAAAATCTTTTTCATAATATTATATATTAGCATTTTTAAAAGAATCTAAAAAGCGCAAGCAGAGAATTACTTGCGCCTTATTCTTAGCAAGCAGCGAACTGCTCCACATCGTCTTCGTCAAAAACTTTTCCTTTGACCTGATTCTGCATTAAGAACCTTATTGCGTTTATTGTTAGCTCAACCTGCATATCAGGGTTATACTCATAAGTGTGTTTAAAAATCACAGATGAACTTTCTGACCCTGCAACAAGACTCTCTATATTCTGCTCAGTATTATCTGTGAGAATAAGCCCTGTTACAAAAGGAATTCCGAGAGCAGTATAAAGACTAATGTGGTCTTTAAAAGAAAGGTTAAACTCACTGGTAAAATCAATGATGACATCCGGAGACAGCTCTTTTAGTTTTCTTTCATGCGATTCTGGGGCAATAAAAATTATTTCCTTACTACCCACCATCATTTTTCCATCTCTGTCTGCTAAACTAGAATCAATAACCTCTATATGCCTAGGCAACCTCCCTACAACTTCATGAGAAATATCTGTTATTAATCCTACAACCATTACTCTTATTTTCTTTTTCATCTCATAATTCCTTAAAATGAAGTTATTAAATTTTAAAATAACGTTTTTTCACCTTAACTCATCTAAAATAAAAAAGCAAATTAATCTACCTAATTTGCCTTTTTATCTATCAACTCTTCCAGAGCTTATGAATATTGCAGTATTCTCTGGCTGTAATATTATCTGCCTTTACTTCAAACTTAGCTTCTGGCTTATCTCCTGGTTTTAAAAACTTTCTGCAGGACTTACCATCAGCAATAATCTCTATCCATTCAATATAGTGTTCCTCTTCCATAGGATGAGGAACAGACCCAACCTTAACCAAAACCCCTTTATCAGTCTTCTCTATTACTGGAATATGCTTTTCTAATCCTTCATCTTTTTCCTTCTCAAGTAATAACTCCATGGGCTGACCACAGCAGACGAGCTCGCCTACTCCAGTATGAAGAACCTCTACAATATTACCACAAACATTGCATTTATATATTTGTTTCTGCTGAGTCATAATTCTAAGAGTTAGTTCTTAATATTTAAGAAGTTAGTTCTTCAACTTCTTTTCTTCCTTTTTCACTTTCAGAAACTTGCTCTGGATCTATTTTAAGAAGTAAAGTTTCAAACTCAGCAATATGAGTTTTTTCTTCTTTGGCGATATCCAAAAGAACCTTCCTGATATTTTGGTCTTCTGTCATAGCCGCCATCTGCTCATAAAAGCTTACTGCATCTAATTCGGCTATCATTCCGGCTCTTAATATTTCTCTGTCTATGTTCTCTTTATTGGTTTTATTAATATCAACTGGTAATTGAGATAACATAAATTTTAATTGAATTTTTAAAAACTATTTATAATCGACCACTTTTATTTTATACCGCTTTTTTCAAAAATAAAAGCCCTTTACGGGGCTTTTTTATTAAGGACCGAGATTAATGTCTCAGCAAAGACTATAATCATATCTTCGCCTATTTCATAGTTATAATCCGGGATTATAACTCCTTATTAGTTTTACCGAGCAGTATTTTAGCCTGTTTGATTAAAACATCTGGATTTCTAACAATTTTCCTAATTCCTAAGCTCTGCTTAATATCTTTTTCCAAAAGATCTTTAGCCAGCATTATTTTCTCCTTGGCAAATAATTCAGCTAAATACTTGTTTAAACCAGGAAGAATAGTAATAGGATATAATTTCTGGCTTTCTATTAAATATTCCAGTCCCTTGTTCTTGGGATATCTCCAGCCCAAAAGATCAACCCCCACACACTTAGAATACTTCAAAGACCGGCTGGTAAACTTATTATTGGTCACTAAAAGACTTCTTAATTCTTTCTTAAAATAATTCCCATTCTTAATATCTAAAAAACGGGCGTAATTAGCCAAAGCATCCTTAGAATGAACCTTGCCGTCAGCCAAATTACGGTATTTACATTCTCCAATGTATATTAGACCATCCTTTTCAGCTAAAAAATCGATCTCATATATACAGCAAGCACCAGGAATTTCCTGATTAAGCTTTACTTCAAAACCCTGGTTCAAAAGAATTTCTCCAATATATTTTTCAAAAGGAAAACCAGTCGGACCTAGCTTTCTTATTCCTTTTTTCAGGTTAAACCTTAAAGCAATTCTATAATCATCCTCTTTAAGTAATCCTTTCACCTTGCTGTAAATTTCGGAAGTTTTAATACCAGAATAAACCTTTTTCTCAACATCCTTAACAACCCTTTTAGCTAAAAGATCAGAAGCCCCAACCCTTTTAGCTGACTGATAAACCTTTTCAGCAGAAAAAGCCTCTTCTCTACCGTCAAATTTTACAACATATTTTTTCATTTAAAGACAGAACAGATTTCCTGGAAATCACAATGATTGCAGAATCTGCCTGGATTAGGAGAAAATCTTTTTGTTTTCTCAATATTCTTTATCTTCTTGAGAATTTTATTCTTTATCTTTTCATTATCAGTTTTAGAAACATCAAAATTCTGTATTTTCTTATCATTAAGATAATAATAGCTTACCTGATTTACCTTTTTGTTAAAATTAAGCTCGGTTAAAAGCTTATAAAACTCCAGCTGAAAAAATCCATTCTTAGACTTTCCTGTTTTAAAATCAACTACTCTTAGCTTGTTATCAAACTTGTCAATCCTATCAAACTTGCCGGAAATAAACCGGTTATTTAGAGGCTTAATCATTTTTTCATAGTCTTCAAAAGAATCCTTGATGGTCTTAACTGGAACAAAAAACAAATCAGGATTCTCATCCATCTCAAAGAAATTATGAAGCAGGCCTAAAGATTCTAAATAAACCTTTCTTTCGTGTTTTAGATCCTTAAAGCCTCCTGTTTCTCCTAAAGGAGGCTTTTTATTGGGTTCGGTCTCGGAAAACCAAGCCTTTTCCAAACATTTCTTAAGATTATTAAAAGTTCTCTTTCCAGGATCCAAATGATAAAACAAGGTAATAGCTCCATGAACAGCTGAGCCTTTCGTTTTGTAGTCCCTGGGCTTTAAAAACTGCTTTTTAATAGGAGCTATTTCTGGGTCAAGATAGTTAAAATAATATTTCTGCTTGCATTTATCAAATAATTCTAATTTAGAATAAGAATAAATCTTGGAAAAATCATTCATTCTTAAAACCTCCTATCTTTCTAAAAACGAGATACGAATAAATAACAGAAATAAGAGCCGCTAAAATAATGGCTGTTATAAAAATAAAGATGGCTTGATTAATAAAAAGAAGGCCTACTAAGGAAATAAGACCAGCCAGAATATAGAGCTTACCAGCCACTTTATGAGTTTTGTCCCAAACCTCTTCCGAATGAATAGTCCAAGGAGTTCTAATACCGACAAAATAATTCTTTTTAATCTTTGGCAAGAATGCCCCGATAATAATAAACAACAAAGATATAGCTGGAATAATAAAGTAATTGATATTTATATTAAATCCCAGTCCTGAATAAAGAGTATATAAATATAAAAGGCAAAAGAATAAAACAAGAGTTAAGCGGAAAAAGAAATAAGGAATAGCAAACTTATGATAGTTTCTCCTAAGAGGGTCAATCAAAGGAATAAAAGTCATTAAGAGATAAATAACTAAAGTCAGTGAAGGGAAAAACAGAACGGTGAAATTCTTGCCTGCCCAGTCGTCAATTTCTCCTTGGGCATTCCAATGAGAAGGGACTTGCTCAGGAAGCTGAGGATAAAGATAAAAACCAACAACAAAACAAACAATAATTATAGTAAGAGGAAAAACCTCTTTTTTGCTTAAGATCATCTTTTTGATTAATTAGCTTATTGTTTTATTATATCAAAGAACCGCCTTGAGGGCGATCCTAAATCAATAATTTACTTCTACTGAACTAGAATTCATCACTTTTTGCTGATACCATTGGATAACCTCATCAATACCAATAACATAACCCAGACTTTCTGCCTGGCCTGATATTGTCCAAGTCGGCACCCCAATAAGTTCTTTATCGCTGTTTAGGGCAGCTCCTCCGGAATTACCAGAATCAATCTTAGAGTCTGTTTTAATAACAAACTCCCCTACCTTGCCACTCACTATTCCTTCGGTAAAAGTAAAAGTATCAGCCCCTATCCCAGGATAACCAGCTATTGCTATATAATCACCGGGAGAAAGAATACTAGAATAACCCATATCTAAAAAAGGAAAGCTCGGAGGCAAAGAGTCAGGCGCATTCTCACATTCCCGGCAAACATCATCTATCTGGAGAACAGCAATATCAAAATCAAAATCATACTGATCAGCAGTATCAGGAGAATAAGCAACCAGATTAGCTGTGTATTTTAAAATAGGAGGCTGGGAAATGTCTTCAGTAATAGCGACAAAGCAGGTGGGCAGAGAGCTGATAACACTCCAGTCATAATTTGAAACAACGTGCCTGTTGGTGATTATAAGGCCTTCTGAGTTAATAATACTTCCTGAACCCAGACTCATAGACCCGTTGTATCCATAATCATCATCAGGACACCAGAGTTGAACAATAGCACCAATCTGCTCCTCAGTTAAAGGCGGGGTAACCCTGCCTCCAGGAAAAGGCACTCTTTGATTGTTTTCCAGCTCATTAATTTTCTGTTCCAACTCCTTGATCCTCTTTTCAGTGGCCACATCCTGAATATTCTCGGAAAAACTATCATCTCTGGAAAAGGCATTAACAATTTTATAGGAAACAAGACCTAACTTGCCCTGTTCATAAAGAACCAAGGCTGTTATCTCTAATGACAAAACCAAAACAGCTACAACCAGTATTATTATCTGAATCTTTAAAGAAATCTTCATCTTGTTCTATTATAGCATTATAAATGCAGGCAAATTAATATATTAAAAATATATTAATTTATTATA
>CAYOZF010000003.1:12431-34648 GCA_964408385.1 uncultured Candidatus Saccharibacteria bacterium
ATAGCATTATAAATGCAGGCAAATTAATATATTAAAAATATATTAATTTATTATAGCATTATAAATGCAGGCAAATTAATATATTAAAAATATATTAATTTATTATACCCTAAAGCAAAAACCCCGCCAAGGCGGGATTTTTGTTATTGATTAGAGAAACACTCTGATTCAGCCTGCTCATATTCGCTGATTAATGGTTCAGCTATTTCTCTTGGCAGGCTGCACTTGTCTTCTAGTCCTTGTTTCTGACACTCTTCATTCCATTTAACAATAAAAGCATTATAGGATTGTTCAGCACATTTTGAACCAACCATTGTTCCTAACTGCTCTTTAGCTTTAGATACTATCTGCTTGCCTAGGCTTTGGCCTTCGGACTCAATTGCTCTGTATCTGACCAAAGAAGCTGTTAGGTCTTCATCTAATGCTTTTTGCTGTCCGAAAATAACAAATAAAGCGATAGAGAAGACTGCCAGTACAATTATGATAGAAATCAAGGGATCTATAAATTTATTTATCATAAAATTAGTGCTTACTTGTTATATACTATATATAGCACATCTAAAAATTTTTGTCAAGAAATTAAACCTTACTACCACAACTAGCACAGAACTTGCCGCTGACCTTACTTCCACACTTAGGACAAACTTTGCCGTTCCTAGAAACCATCTTAGCTCCGCAGTCTGGACAGAACTTATCTGATGGAGCAGCTGAAGCTCCACATTTAGGGCAAACTGGTCCTCCAGAAGAAGCAGCTGGCTTTATTTTCTTAGGAGCACTTCCCCCTCCTTTAGAAAAAGCCAGAATCCCTGGAATAATCAGGTTAGCAATAGGAACTAGCATCAAAATACCCCACCAGGCAGGCTTTCTTAATCTTTCGGCAATAGCCGCCCAGATAAGAACAACAGCAATAATATTGACAAAAGGAATCAGGAATAAAATAAACCAGGCTAATGATTTTCCAGCAACTTTGCACATCAGAAAAATATTAAGAATCGGCACCCAAGCCATCCAAGCTCCTGAAGTAGAGGTTTTCTTAGCTATGAGCATTAGAACCAGAGCAGAATAAACATAAAGGACTAACCAGGTAAATATCCAGAAAAAGAGAATACCCATTCCCATTCCACTACTGGAACTCCTAGTAGCTCTAGCCATAAACTCTGCCTCGCTAAAAAGTTTTGCTTTACTAAAAATATCTTCCATAAATCATTTATTTTAAAGAATTTATTCGACCTTTTTAATTATTAATATCCTCAAGATCAACCCCGAATTTCTCAGCTAAATCAAACAAAGGGCCTTTGCATACCTCAGCCATATTTTCTCCAATATAGTCTCCTATTTCCTCTAAGCCCTGTTTATAGATCTTTTCAGGAATTAAACATTCCAAAGAAAGATTAGTAAACATCTTATCAAGAATAAAATCAGGAATGCCGGTCAAACCAGGAGGAAGTTCTTTTATTTCAGTTATTTCTGCATAAACAACGCAGGAAGAACCGCTAGTTCCCAAGACCTCAATCTCTGCTACAGCAAAATCTCCCATTTCTGCTTCTCCTTTAGCTGGAGCACACTTCTTTATATTATCATCTAAACAAGAAAGAGAAGAACAATCTACGGTTTTCTGGGTACTGGGGTCAACATCAAAATATGAGCCTGGCTTAACTTCTCTGGCAAAAACATAGTAATAAATAATGCCGATTACAGCAGCCAAAATAACGATTGTTACTATTACAATGATTAGACAGCCGATTAAACAGCCTGCTCCACAGCCTGAACCCTTAGGAGGCGGAGGATTAAGAATAGGCTCTTTTTGAACAAGAACAGGCTTGGTTTTTAATCTTGCCCCACAGGAAGTGCAGAATAAAATGCCCGGCCTGTTTCCTTTGCCACATTTTGTGCAGAAATTAGTCATATTATTTAATAACAATGGATTTAAGAATTTTCTCAACCTGAGCTAAATATTGGGAATAAGTGCTGTCTAAAGAAAGATAAAGAAATTCATACCAGTTCTGACCAGCATTTATAAAATAATGAACAAAGATAAACTTGCCATAACTTGGGTCCTGGTAACTATATTCTGCTTTATAAGCGGGGTAGCCGGATATAGTTGTCTTTGAATAACCGGACAAAGTAGCTCCTTGAACAGTAAGATCATCTGTAAACTCAGCTATCAAAGTATCAAAATCTTCTTCTAGGGCTGGGTAAACAGTGAAGGTAACATTTTCCCTGGGATCATCCTGGCCTTCTGAGGGCGTAACAAAAGAAACCAAAAACCCGCCTTGTCCTTCGTCTTTGTTAAACTCCCAGTCTTTTGGATATTTAATCTCAAATCCCCATTTATCACTTTTATAATTTAAATAGTCGTCATCTTCTTTTTCCTCTTCCTCCTCTTCTTCTTTATCTCTGTCTTTTGAACGACGGGAAGACTCTTCCTCGCATAAAGCCCCGACAAAAACAAGAGAAAAGAGCATTAAGGGTACTATAAAGTATTTTAGCTTAGCCGTATTTTTAAAAAGAAAACTTGTTTTCGCTTTTTCAAAAGAAATTTTATATTTCAATTTGTTAAAAGAAAACTTGTTTTTCATATAATTACGTTTTAATTTTAATATTTGGATTTAATCTTCTAATATTTTCAATTAATGGCTCCCAATTTTTTATTTTAAAACAAACACTGCGCATACCAATAAACCTTCTTAACCAATTAGAGCCCTTGGAAGCTCTGTTATACCTGATTGTAAATGTATTTAAGATAGGAGTCCTAATAATTGATTTTATTCCAGATAAAGGAATTCTTCTTCTTTCTTTAGCCTTGCCAGAGATAAAAGCATAGGAGAAAAACACTAAATAATCATTTGATAAACTTAAAGTTCCTTTAACATTATGTGCTCCTTCACCAGTGTCTATTTCTTTAGCCTGCCAATGACCAGTTGTTTGAAGAGATGAACCACATTCAGAACAAAACCTTCCTGACATCTTAGCTCCACAATTTGAACAAAAATTAGCCATTATTTCTCCCAATAAACACTTAGAATCTCTTTGTCTCCGTATCTGCCGTCAGACATCTCAGCAGCCAAAACACCGCCCGAATCACTGGCTGATAAATGAGTACCATTAATTACCCAATCTTCTTCAGTAAGTTTTTCCAGGCTTAAAATCTGCTCAACAGAAAAATTATCATCTACATTAAAATAAATTAAACCTCTTTCTTCTTTTTCTACATAGGTGCTAGTCTGATAGGCTAAAACCCTTGAACCGTCTCCAGTAATAGCCAATGAGCCGTAAAAATCTTCTGTTTCAGCTATAACGGTTCCATTAGCATCGCAGACAAAAGCTACGTCCCTATCCCTATCTAAAGAAGCTACTCTACCGTTAGAACTGACAACTAAACCCCAATTGCCACCAAAACTTAAATTAATCCCTAATTCTTTATTATTACTACCATCAGAATTAATCACGGATAACTCAAATTTACTGTAATCTTCATTATCTGTTTTTACATAAAACACCCTTCCTTGACTATCCATATCAACATGGTAAGTACTGATTCCTTTCATTAAAACACTAGGCTCTCTACTGCCGTCTGAAGGAGCAATCAAAACCATGTTATCGTCTATAACATCATGAATTTCACCGAAATCAACCCCCCAGACTTCAACAGTAAAAGCAAGCATTTTTCCATCATCACTTAAAGCTACTCTAGAAGCATCAGCTCTTTCTGCATCATATTCTTCAGGATAAACCCTTTCTGGCAATTCTTGAGGGTCTATTTTAGCCAAGGTTTCTTTATTCAAATCTAAAGTATAAGCATAAGCAAACATAGGATTAACTGACCACCAATTTTCTACAAAAGGAACAGCTACAAAAGCAGCGGTAGAGCCATCTCGACTAATATCTAAAGAATCTATATAAAGACCTGATTTCTCTGGTAATAAATCATATGCTCCTATTAATTTGATAGTTTTTTTAACTCCTTCTGGACTAGCAACCACCAAAGAATCTACATGAAAATTATCATCTGTATCAGTGAAATAAATTATTGTTTCTCCATCTCCAGAAACCTTAGGATTATCATCCCTGTTTTCATTCTCAGTAATCTGATTCTCTCTCTGCTTGCCGTCAAAAGGACCGGTATAGCCTTCTTCTTTTACTTCTTCTTTGCTGCACATAGCTCCAAGGAAAACAAAACTAATTAAAATAAAGAAGACAATATATTTTTTATTTTTTTTAAAAGAAAAATCATTTTTCGTATTTGGAAAAGAAATTTTATATTTCATATTTTTAAAAAGCTAAGCCCCAAAACTTAGCTGTTATAAATCTTTTTCTGGTATAATATCGCAATATTCCAGCCTATAGTGCTGGCTTTTTTCTTTTGTCTCCCCCTGATACCAGATAGTAAAATGCTGCCAGTCAGAAAAATAAATATTCTGACCGCCTGATTTGGTCCAACCCAAACCTTCCATCTTGTCTTCAAAATAATCAACAACAGTCATCCATTCCATTCCTTCTGGAGTTTCACATTCCAAACTTTTGCATTTTTCAACAGCTTCCACTCCAAAAATAGTCATAACTTCTTCTTCTGTCTGACCTGATTCCCCAATTCCAGAACCAAGAGGCCAGCATTCTAATTCTGGCTCATTAAGAAGTATTCTGTTGCCGTCCTTGTCATAACCCCATTCTGTTTCTTCTTTATCCTTTTTCTTCCTGCTAGAAGAATCTCCGCATTCAGTTCCAACTAAAATCAAAGCAAAAAGCAAAATTGCAATAATAAAGCCTTTTTTTACCATGTTTTAAAGATTAAAAACTTTTTGGAAGTACTCTACAAAGGTCTATTACATCATCTATACACTCATCAAAATCATCGTCATCATCTTCGTAAGCGCTCTTACAGATCTCTTCATAATAATCCTCGCACCTATCTCTCTCCAGGCTCTTGGCAATATATTCCCTCGTATCCTCTACCATCCTGTCGCACTCTTCTTCATCATCATCCTCTCTGTCCATACAGTCATCATACATATCGTCTTCCTCATCAACAGAGTCTTCAACACATTCATCTACGTCATCATAGGTAGCTTCATAAGGATAATCAGAGTGGTCATCCATAAAATCTTCCAAGCCTAGTTCCAGTTCAACAGAGGCCTTACACACCTTCTTATAAAAGGATTCAGCGCCCTGAGTACATAAACCACCAACTAAAATCAGCCCCAATATCAATAATAAAGGAAAAATGACTTTTAATTTGTTCATAAGCTTAAGTTAAGTTTAAGTCCTACGACCTTTTATTTATATTATTATACCTTTTATCTTTTGATTTGTAAGCCTTAGCTGTGGAAAACCCTAAAATCACTATTCCAGTAATTATGCCTAGATCAGCTAAGTTAAAAACAGAGATTGGAATAAGAGAAATTCTTATCCAGTCAATCACATAGCTAAATATTACTCTGTCTAAAAGATTGCTCAAACCCCCGATAATTATCAAAGAAAACCCGGCTATTAAAACAAGGTCTTTTTTCTTAAAAGCATAACAAAGAAAAACGAAAAACAGCAATAAGACTGCTGTAATTAATAAAGAAAGAAAAATTTGATTTAAAGAAAAAGAATAGAATCCTCTGTTCTCAACTAATTTTAATTCAATAAAGCTATCGGAATAAAAATCAGGATTTTTTAATATAAACCATTTAGATAATCTGTCTAAGACAAAAACCAATAAAGAAAACCCTAGGATTTTTCTCATTTAAGAAATATTTTGTAGGCAATGATTACCCCGGCTATCACAGCAATAGTCAGGAAAATCCACCAATAAGCTAAAACCGGCTCTGAAAGATAAGCTCCCAGCAACAGCCCGACACAAAGACTAGCTATTTGAGCTAGCTTTATATCAAGCCATTTCAGCCCGCTTGTTTTTGAGTTTGCCCAATCTATAAAACTCATATTGTTTTATTATAGCACTTTTTATAAATAAGCCATATCAAGCCCCAGAGAATAAAAGGAATGCTCAAATACTGGCCAATTGTTAAACCAGAAGAAAAAATCTGGTATTCTTTAAAGAACTCCAAAAGAAAACGAGAAGAGAAATAGAGAAAGATAAACAAGGAAGTAATAAAAAGTTCAGAACCTTTATATCTTTTATAAATAAAATAAAGAACAAAGAAGAGAGCAAAAGCAGTAAGCATTTCATATATCTGGACCGGATGACGGGAAAACACATATCCAGGAAACTTTACTGCCCAGGGAACACTGCTCTTCCTGCCAACAAGCTCTGAATTAAAGAAATTGCCCAAACGGATAAAACCAGCAATAACTGGCAGAGAGATAACAACTAAATCAATCATTGTTTTATTGACTTTTTTAAACTTAAAAAGAAGGAGCAAACAGATTATAATGCCTAAAGCCATGCCATGGCTGGACAATCCTCCGTGATTTATAAAGATTATTTCCTTGGGATTATTAAAATAAAAAGACGGGTTATAAAACAAGATATAACCCAATCTGGCTCCAATTAAGCCAGAAATTATCAAATAAGGAGAAATATTATAGATTAAGTCATTTGGAAACTTATTTTCTTTAAAAAGCTTAAAAACTATAATTATTGCCAAAGCAACTCCTAAGCCTAGAAAAACTCCATACCAACGGATAAAAATAAAGTCCCATTCAAATAAAACCGGATTAATATTATTAACCATTTATTTATAAGATATTCCAACCTAAATATTACTTTATTATTATCTTATAAATTCTTTCTTCCAAAGGAAGTTTTTCTGCACTACAGCAGGTGAGAAGGAACTTTATCTTAGTTTCTCCTGGTTTCAAAGCAGTAAAGTAATAACTTTGTTCTGCCTGGCGGTTGTCTTCACCAGTATATTCAAATGAAACGTCCTCAGGAGAAAACTCAATGTATTCCTGCTCAAAGAATCCCAAGGCCCAGACATAGCTGCTTAAAACGTCTCCATAAAAGTGAACAGGAAACTTCTCGCCCTGTTTAACTTCTATTGTCTGAATATAGGAGCAGTCATTTATCATATCTTCAGGAAATTCATACTCTTCAACCTGCTCGCAGGAAATAACTCCGTTTCCATCAAAAACAATCTGCCAATGACCGTTGTTATTAAAAGCCAGGAACATTCCTCCAAAACCATCTTTAAAACTAATACTGCCCCGGGCATAATTTCCTCTTTCTTCAGCAATGGTTATTTCTAAATCAATATTATTATACTTTTCTTGAAAAAGATTCTTTAAGGCTTCTTCCGAAGAAAAAGAAGTTTCTGTGCTCAAGAATCCGCATTCTACTTTCAAGTCATTCTTATTGTCTATAATAGCTGAATCTTCATCTAGGCACTCCTCACACAATTCTACTGTAAAGAGACAAATCATTTCTCCTTTTGTATAACCAGATGCTCTTTTTAAAGGACCAAGAACAGCGTTGTAACTATCCTGTTCAAATCCCTGCTGATTAAAATAGTCCTCTACTTTTAAATATTGGTCTTCAGCTACTGATTTAACCTCAACAGCCTTGCCTTTAATAAGCACTTCTTTATCAATACTAGACCAGTTGAATTCAGCATCTCTTACCTCAGAGAAATCAAGCTCCACACTTGCTCCAAGCTCTTCTAGAAAGACAGTTATCTCATCAGACTTTGCTAAAAACCTTGAATAGATAAAATAGCCTAAAACACCTATTACTACAATAACGATTATTATGATGAGTATAATGTTTCTTTTTGTCATAATATTTTAAAGGTTAGCTCCTTTATTTAATCCAAACATCTTTAGAAAAAAACCTATTAAATATCATGCCTATTGATACGGCTATTAAGGCAATGGGAACCCAGGGAATATCAATGGTAAAAATATTAAGATCGTTCAAAAGCCAAAGCAGACCTACTATTAATAGGATAACAGCTAAGGTTGGAAACCTCTTTGTTCTCATAATAAAAAACATTTAATTTATCTTCTTTTATTATAGCACTTTATTTTGTCAAAAAAAACAAGAATAATAGATGAGATATCAAAACTACTTATGCACAGCTACTCTTTTCTGAACAGAAGAACTGGTTAATTCCCTTAAAGCATCGTTAGCAATCCATTTAGCGCTTTTAGAATCCAGCTTTTGTATTTCTTTAGCCGTTTTGATTGCTTTTTTATTTAAATTGAGGTTCCTCTTCCCTATCTGCCTTAAAGCCCAGTTATTTGCCTTCTTAACAAAGTTTCTTTCATCAAAAGAATATTTCTTAATTAAAGGAAAGAATTTCTCAAAATCTTTGTCTTTAGCTTTTTTATCGTGAACCGAAAGAGTAGCCATTAAAACAAAACCTGTTCTCCTGACAAACTCTTCTTCTCTTTTCACCCATTGATATATCTTTTTATAGGCAAAAGGAGTCTTGTCAAAGAGGTTAGAACAAGTCTGGTCGCAGATATCCCAAGAATCAAAATCCTTAACCCATTCCTCCATCTGCTTTTCAGTTACCTTGTCTGGTTCATCAATAAAACAAGCCAGCAATCTGGCTTCATGAATACCGGAATTCCATAACTCTAAAGCTAAAGAATGATTCTTATTGATCTTTTTAGCCAAGCTCCTGACCACGTAAACAGAAATACCCAAAGTATTCTTGGTATTAATCCCAAACCTAGCCATACCTTCTACATTTTTAGGATTAGCCAATGACTTCAGCTTCTTAATAATCTCTTTATAAGTCATTTAAAAAATAAATAAATCATTAATTGTTGTTTTCAAGGCTTTGGCAACCTTAGAAGCTAATTCTAAAGAAGGGTTATATTTTCCCTTCTCAAGAAAAACTATTGTTTCTCTTCTTACTCCAACCTTTCTGGCCAAGTCCTCCTGGGTCAAGTCATATTTTGCTCTGAATTCTTTTATTCTGTTCTTCATATTAATTTCCCTTTTCTGTCATAATAAAACCAAAAGGCAAAAAATAGCAAAGCCATACCAGCGATTCCTCCTCCAACAGTCTGGCTGGCATCTAATTTGTCTAAACCGAAAAGTTTGTTAGCGAAAAATCCTTCAAACCAGGAAATAGCCAAGAGCCAGTATAAAGAAACATAGAAAGATTTGGCAGCTGCTAAGGTTATAACCTTTCTTGACCTTTCATCTTCCAAAGGCATTCCTTGTTTTATATCTTTATATCTTCTTGTAATAAAGAAGAACATAAAACCAATTACAATCAAGGGGATTATAATGGGTATTAGGCTTCCTAAAGTTACTTCTTCCTCGGAAACTATTATAAAGCTGTAAATAGCAGCTGTGGCTAAAACAGTTATAGTAATCAGGCTTATTAGAAACAAACGAATTTTATCTTTTTTCATAAATTTAATTTTAACTTAATAATGTTATATCGACCTAACTTTATGTTATATTATTCTAACATAGCTGTCAAGAGGTTTTTCCCCAACAAAAAGCTGCCACTCATGCGGCAGCTAGGGGCTATTTCTTCTTCTTAGCCTTCTTCTTTTTTTTCTTTGGCATTTGTCTATTTGTTTAAAAGAGATTAGTTTTGGAGTCCGACTGCTCTCCCAAACCTCTTTACTTAATTATGACTCATCAGAAACCATTGTCAATATGTTAATAAATCAATTTTAGAAATTTTCTAAAAAAGTAATTAATATAGAGCAAAGCTAATAATAATCCTATTGTTCCAAAAATTATATCTTCAGAAAAATCAATCATAATAGTCTGACTGTAATCAAAGAATAATTTGGTGCCAGCTATCTGGTCAATGCTGTATTGAAGCCCTTCCCACAAAAAAATACCAAAAAGGGAAATGAAAAATATTTGGATTAAAAAAGTTTTTCCAATCTTTTTCCCTTTTATTTTAGCAACTGGCAGCCAGAGAAGGAAAAATATGATTAAGCCGAAACCAGCAACAGAAAAATGAAGAAACCTGTCATACTGGAAATTCAACTCATGAAGAATCAAACTAGCCGGAGCATTAAAGAGAACAGTAAAAAAACTAAAGAAATCTAGCCTTTTTATCCATTCCTTGCTAACTGTCTGTCTGACTTTCTTGTCGAACTTGTAGAAAAACCGGGGCAGAAGTAGAACCAAAGGGATAACAACTCCGTAAGAAATAAAAACAACTCCTCTGCTTTTTGTCAGAACTTCAATTAAGGCTGTAATAAAACAAACGCCTAAAGAAACAACAATCATAAAAGCTTAAATAACAATAACAACCAATAAGGCAGCGCAAGCTATAATAAGCGCTAGTGCCAATGGAAAAGATATTTTCTTTTTCATATTTATTAATAAAGTTCTATAAAATCTTGTTTAAACTGGTCTAAATCAACTTCCTCTCCATAATAATCAAGCGGGACTCTACTGGAATAAGACTCAAACTTCTGCCAGGCTAAATCTTCTTTTCCGGCTAAAAGATAATTAAGAGTAATGCAGACTAAATAAGGAGAGTAATTCTCAAAACTCCCTACTCCCTGCTCTATCTGCTCTTCTAATTCATCTTCGCATCTCTCAGCTTCTTGAATATATTCTTCTTCAAAAGCACTATTATTAATTATCAGTTCATCATCTTTTACTTCTAAATACTGAACAAAGAAATAAGAAGTAACATAAGGAGTGTAAAAATAGGCAAACTGGTCATCAAATATCTTTATGTATAATTTGTCATCCTCCATAATCAAGCTGTCTTCCAGAATAGTTGTTTCTCCTAATTCTAAGGTTTCTATAAGTTCTAAATCATCATCCAGGAGAAAAACATATTCTTCAAAACAGCAATGAGCTCCTCCGGAATAATCACTGAGTATAATATATTTCTTGCCTTTATACTCAAAAGCCAAGATATCCATAATCATGTACAAAGGAGTGGAAGCATAAACCTTTTCTCCTTTGTTATAGGCTTCAAAATAACCGAAATCAAAGTTTTCAAAGTCAGGAGGATAGACAATGAACTCAGCTGTTCCTATTTCATAGGCCTGTTCTTTATCAAAAGAAACCTGTTCTGTTTTTATTATTGAAAACTCATCTTCTTTTGAAACAATTTCTTCCTCTTCAGAATAATATAAATAAAAGATAAGCCCGGCGATTAAAGCAAGAACTAAGATAATAATAATTACTGAGATTAAGATAATTATTTTAGTATTCATATTATAAAACCTAATACTCCGCCTAAAATACAGATTAAGCCAAATATTAAGGCAAATTTAAAGAAGTTTATCCTCTTAATAAATCTTAATAAGAAATAAAGAGTTAGAAGACCAACAACAAAACTGGAGATTAAAGCCGGCCAGGCTTCAAAAGTATTTGAATTGTCTATAAAAAGATAAACGCTGGAAATTAAAACAACTGGAGCAGAAATAATATAGGAAATCTTTAGAATCTTAGAAGGAGAAAGCTTTCCTAAAGACAAACCGAAAATAGTAGAACCAGACCTTGATAAACCAGGAATTACTGCTAAGCCCTGAAGAAAACCAGCAAGAGCAGCTAAACAATTCCAGGAGATATTAAGCTTTTTGTTCTTTTTCTGAAAGTAAGCGGTTACTAATAAAGCAAAACCAGTAATTAATAAAAGAGTGTTCCCTACGGCTATATTCCTGACTAATCTGTAAACAGGATATCCTATAACTAAAGAAACAATAGTGGTGATTACCAAGAACCTAAAAAGTTTACGATTCTTAAAACTTAGAATCTCTATCCAGTCCTTTCTAAAATAAACTAGAACTGCCAGGAATGTTCCTAGATGAAGAAACAAGGCTGTATCAATAGGATTAAGCTCTTCAAATAAAGACTGGCTGGCTAAAGCCACTATTCCTTCACTGGAAATTGGAATCCACTCAAATATTCCCTGGATTATCCCTAAAACAATATAATTAGTCATTAATCTATTTTAACACAATCTAAACAAAAACGCCCCTTAAAAGGGACGTTTTTATAAGTTAGACTCGATTAACGTTTGTAGCATTAAGACCTTTTGGGCCTTCAACTACTTCGAAAGTTACTTGGTCTCCTTCCTTAAGTTCATCAAACTTAACATTCTTAAGTTCGTTTGAGTGAAAAAAGATATCTTTATCACCTTCCTTAGGAGTAATGAAACCAAATCCTCGATCAGTAAGTCGAGCAATAGTTCCTTCTTGCATTGTTGTGAAAGAATTAACTTAATAAAAATCAAATGCAGAATACTGTAGAACTAAACCCGACTTCGTTTCCCTTACAGTTCTGAATTGATTAAATCTATCTTAGCATAAGCAAAATATAAAGTCAACAGGGACTTATAGAAAGGGGGCTAAGATAAAGAGGTAAGCCACAAAATAAACGGCTTCCTAATCTTATCTATAGACCAGTCATCATTCTTAAAAAGAGAAGCTTTTTCTTTTTTAAAACGGGAAAGTAAAGAGATAGTAGCTTTCAAGTTATTAGGAGACAATCTGTTATGTTCTTCTAAAAACTCCTCTTTCTTTAGAGGCTGGCTTACAAACTTTGGAACCTTTTTTAATCTTGCAATCATGTTTTACAAATAAAAAGCAACTCTTAATAATGGTGAGTCGCAAATAGTATTATTAACTGTTTGTTTAATGATAATCTGTGACTATTTGTAGTCCAAGACTCTCAGAATCTCTATTTTCATCATACACTTATTCTTCTAAAAAATCAAGCCTGAGAGAAAAACTCTTGGGTGAAGGCTCCGCATCGTGAACAACATTAGAACTAAGATTATGAGAAATAATGGTATTTATATACCTGATTTATATTAAGTTAAAAACCGCTCCTGACCCCATTAACATACATAATAAAAAATTAGGGCAAAGTGGGAAAATACAAGTAATATTATTTTCCAATTTTTTTATTCTATTTATTTTACAATAGATAAAAGTTCTCTAGTTTTATTAAGAAGACAGGCAATAATTCTCCCGGAATCGTCAAGGTCATGGGTAGCACAATTACCGTATGATTTATCCAAAACATTCTCTTTTTCGAAATTATTGCTTACATCATAAAGAAATAAGCCTTGATCCCACTCTACTGATGAAACTTTTTTCCCATCCCCACTAATCTCTACTGTTCCCCAGGGCTTTCCGCCTTTTGCTAAAACGTTTCCATTAGCATCACAAGCAAAAACAGGTTCACCTTTTTCATCTAAAATTCCGGCAACTATTCCATCTTTACTAACTGAAATTTTACTAGTGTTAATATTCAATCCCAGGTTTTTCTCTCCAGAAGCATCAGCGTTAATTACAGATAAAAGGTAATCGTATTTGCCTTCTTTTTTGGCAAAAAATACTCTATATGAATTATCAATTCCTACAACATATGTACTAATATTTTCTTTTACTAAAACTTTTATTCCTGAGCCATCCGAATTTACAACAGCAATTGCACTAGCAATATCATAAGCTGCACCCAAATCAATCCCCCAAACTCTAATGCCAAAAGCTATTTTTTCGCCATCCGGGCTAATTGCAACTGCTACAGGATCTGCCCAGCCTGCTCCTTCAAACTGTTCTGCTAAGCCCTGGTTAGGTAATTTTTTTACGCTCTCGCTATTAACATCTAAAATATACAAGTGTTTCTTTCCACTATATTCACCTCTTTCTGAAGGCAAAGTACCTGTAAAAACAACCTTTAAAGCTTTCTGATCAACAGCCATTATATTATCATCTATCTGGACATCCGAGGCAAGTAGTCCTCCTCTAATTTTAATTGTTTTTTTATCTTTTCCATTTGGGTCGCTCACCACTATACTGTCTGTCTTTTTGTCTCCCTCGGAATCAAGAAAATAAACTATCTGGCCATTATTGCTAACCTTTAAACTATTTTTGCTAGATGCTACACCATCTTCAGCCAAAGTAAAAATTCCTTTTTTTATAGATTTAGTACCATCAGTAGGTTTTTCCTCACCACAGTTAGCTCCAACTAAAACTAAAACTATTAAAAGTAATGGAATTGTAATTATAAATTTTAATTTAGACATAAAATATATATTTAATTAATCTTAAATCATTATATCATAAAAAACTAAAATAATTGTCTTACTTATCCACAGAATTGATAGGTATATTTGCCTAATCCGGCAAAAGCTCCGGGGAGAGAACTCGAGCCCCTCTTGGTCGCCCTAGCGGGATAGACTATTCGGTCTACAAAAGGGATTCATTAATATAAATAGAACCTGTACTCAATATTTCTTTCTTATCTTAATTGCCTTCCCTTCAGTCAAGGCTTCAGCCACTTTCTTCCGAGCCGAAGTTAAAATTCGCTGAAGGGTACTTTGAGAAACTTTCATCTTCTTCGCAGCTTCTTTTTGCTCCAAATCTTTTAAATCACAAAGCCTGATGACTTCCAACTCATCTGCACCTAAATCCACCTCTTTTAACATAGGAAGAGGCACCGCCCGCGGTTTAAAATAAGTGACATTTGGATCAAAGGTGATCTTTCTTGGTTTTATTGGCCTTGCCATAATTGATTAAGATTTTTAAAAATCTCTTTAATTTCTTTTTTAACCTTTAAATTAGTTTCTAAGATTGGTTTTAAGTTAGCGATAACTTTAAATATTTCTTTATCAAAAGATATTTTGCCCAAAAGTTTTTTGCCAGCCCATTTCTCTATTTTATCGCTCAATTGAGAATTAATATCCCATTTATTTATTACCAAACCCCAGGGTATCTTAAAATGATTAACAACTTCCAAAACTCTTTTTAAATCAGTAAATCCAGAAGGCGTCGGCTCAGTAACTAAAATAGCAAAGTTTGAGTCTTGCAAAGAAGCAATCACCGGACAACCAGTGCCAGGAGAAGAATCAATAAGCATTAAATCATATTTAAATTTCTCAGCTTCTTTTTTAATTTCGGTAACCACCTTGCCAGAACCTGTTTCGCCTGGATAAAGTTGACCAGAAACTAAAGGAAAGCTATATTTTGTTCTCTTAATTCTAATTTCACCGTTCTGAACAGGTTTAAGGGTTATTGCTTTTTGAGGACATATAACCTCACAAGCTCCGCAACCCTCGCATAAAAATGGATTTATTTTAGGTTTACCTTTTACCATTTTTATTGCTTTAAAGCGACACTTTTCAGCACATAAACCGCAACTGTTACATTTTTTAAAATCAATTTCTGGCTTGGCTGAAGTAATAACCGACAAGACCTTATCCCATTTTTTTATTCCTCCCAACCAAATAGCTAAATTAGGAGCATCAACATCAGAGTCTACCGCTACCACTTTTTTAATTCTGGAAGAATCAAGGTTCTGCCTCGTTTCACTCGGCAGGTTCTTATTTTGTGAAAAAAGCATTGCCAAAACCGAACACAACATAGATTTTCCCACTCCTCCTTTTCCTGAAGCAATTACAAGTTTCATCTTTTTTTAAAAATTAAAGAAATTAAAAATATAAAAGCTGAAGATAAAATAATCAATGGACCAGCTGAAAAACCTGTAAGTTTAAACAACAACAATCCAAAAATGGCAGAAATTATTCCTATCGTCAAAGCTCCGAAAGAATAATGGGAAAGGGTTCTTCCGAAATTATTTGAAGCAGAAGCTGGAATTACTAACATCGCAACTGTTAAAAGACCCCCTACTATTTTTACCTCCAAGGCAACAACTAGAGCGATAGAAACTAAATAAATCAGATTATATTTTTTAACATTAACTCCCTCAGCCTTTGCTAAATCTTCTGAAATTCCAGATAAAATCATGTTTGAATAAATCCTTTTAATTATCAAAAAAACAATTGTTCCTAAAACTACAGCAAGAACTGTATCAATCAAACCTATTTTGCTAATATCTCCTATTAATGCCTCTTCGGCTTGAGAAACTGGCAAAATTAGAAAACTAAGAGCAACACCAGCAGCAAAGACCAAACCAGTTAAAGCTTCCGTTGATAATTTCGTCTTGATTTCCAAAAGCCAGATTATAACAGCCCCAATGGTTATGGTTCCTAATGCTCCCCAAAAAATATTAAAATGGTAAAGTAAAGCCAAAGCTGCTCCTGGCAAAGCCAAATGCCCTAATGGCCCTCCCACTAAAGCCATCCTTTTGGTAAGCATTAAAGAGCCCAAATATCCAGCTACTCCTCCAATAAAAATCGCTGTAATTAAACTTAAAAGGAATTGATTCATATTATTTTAGAAATTAGAAATTGGAAATTGGAAATTTTAGGTATGGGTGTGTTTGTAAAATTTAATTTCAGTTTTGTATAGTTTTTCTAAATTCCCTGGAGTTAAAATCTCCCTGGGAGGCCCGGAACAAATTGCTTTTTTGTTTAGACACAAAACGTTGGTAGAATACTTATAAACGATATTTAAATCATGGGTAATCAGCAAAATAGTCAGATTTCTCTCTTTCCAAAATTTATATAAAAGAGAATAAATGGTCTCCTCCCCTCCAATATCAATTCCAGTAGTCGGCTCATCAAAAAACAAAATTTGAGGATTACCGATTAAACTCCAGCCAATTAAAAGCCGCTGAAATTGACCCGAGGATAAATCTCCCGGGTTTCTCTCCAGAATTTTTGAATCTTTTAATCCTACAGATTTTAACATCTCAGAAATCTTTTCATCAGAACTTTCTTTAAACTTAAAAAACTCTCTTACTGAAATTGGTAATTCATTAAACTTCGAACGCGACAAACGTTCGGGAAGATAACCAATCTTAAAATATTTTTGGCTCCAAGCAATCTCTCCTTTATACGGTATAGATTCAAGCAAAGCTTTAAAAAGAGTGGTTTTGCCAGCCCCATTTGGTCCTAAAATAGTAAAAATTTCTCTTTCTTTAACTTCAAAAGACAAATTCTCAATAATTTTTTCGTTATCTAATTCAACATTCAAATTTTTTACTTTTAAAATTAAACTTTCTGTCATAATTACTTAAATTTTTTTAAAACTTGGAAATCTTTTTTTAAGATTTCTTTCATATTTGAATTATAGGTTGCTACAGCTGGATGATAAAAAGGAATAAGAATAATATCTTGGAAAAGACTTTTTGATTCAAAAACTTTTCCGTGAATTTTGCTAATGGGTTGAATTTGATCTTTTAAGCCAAATTTCCCCATTAAAAATTTCATTGAATACCTTCCCAAAGGACAAATTACTTCTGGTTTGATAATTTCAATTTGTTTTTCCAAATAAGAAACGCAGGCTTCAATTTCTTCTTTTTGGGGGTCACGATTTTTAGGCGGTCTATCTTTTAAAATGTTGGTGATGTAAATGTTTTCTCTTTTTATCCCCACTGATTCTAAAAGCTCATCCAAAATTTTTCCTGCTGCTCCACAAAAAGGACGACCTGTCTTGTCTTCTTGAACTCCGGGCGCTTCCCCAACAAACATTATTTTTGTCTGATGATTTCCATGACCTACTACGGGATAATTCCTTGTTTTATATAAAGGACACTTTCTACAATTTATAATCTCTTCTTTAATTTTCTTTAGTTCTTCTTCTGCATCCATTTTTAAATTTCTATTATTTTACCTGCTCCTCCTTCAATATATTTTTGAGGATAAAGTTTTTTAAGTTCCCCTTTATGTTGAGTGCAATGAGTAGGACAAATTATTTCTAAATCTTGGAATAACTCAAATTCAGAAAATCCATGCATTCCCCCGATAACCGCGTAGATTTTTCCAAATTTTCTGGCTACGTCTAAAATATGGCTCATTTTAGGATGGGAGCATCCAACAATTAAAACTATTCCTTTTTTAGTTAAAATTCCCATACTTTGTTCAATCCTTTCCAGTTCACCAGTAGAAAATACATTTTTATGAATTTTTGTCGGCTCTGTTACAATAATAACTTCTCTATTTTTCAATCCTCGAAATGAGGACGGGATATAAATTTTAGCTTTTTTATTTGCATTTAATAATTCAGAAAGTCCTCCAGTATGGTCAAAATGAGCATGAGAAATAAAAACCTCATCAATTGAACCTGGATCTATCCCTAATTTTTTCATATTACTAATTAAAATTTGTCCATCGCTTCCAGTATCAAACAAAATCTTGGGAGTATTTTCTATCTCAACTAACGCAGAAAAGCCCCAATCCGCCTGAAGGTTTTTCCTGAAAGCAGTGTTATCGTAGATAACAGTGATTTTCATATTTTTTATTCGGGAAGAATACAGAAAGTATTATTAAAACGGTTAATATAATTAAATAATCCAATAATTGAAACAATCTCTACTAGTTCTTCTTCAGAAAATTTCTTTTTTAGCTTCTTAAAAAGTTCGGGATTGCAAACTTGGGCTTTTAGAGTAACATCCTTTACCAAACTTAACACCTCTTTTTCTTGTTCTGTCTCGGTTTCTCCTTTTTTTATTTTCTCTAAAATTTCATCTGAAGCTCCTAAATTTTTTAGCATTTTAACAGTAACATCTACACAGAAAGGACATTTTAATGAACTAGAAACAACATAAGCTATTTTCCATCTCAAAAGAGATTCTATTTCTCCTTCACTCATAATTACTTTAAAAAGCTCGGTAAATTCTTTTACAATTTTAGGATTATGAGCCATTACTTTGACCCACTCTGGTACTTTGCCAGTTTCTTTCTCAAATTTTTCATAAACTCCTTTAGCTACTTCTTCGATTTCATCTTTTTCTAATGATTTTATAAAAGCCATAAAATTAAGTTAATTATTACCATATAAACGACATTTTAAATAAATGAATTAAGCTTGTCCACTATAACCTCTTTGGGTCTTAATCCAGTTGCTTTTTCTTTTATTTCTCCGTCCTTGAAAATGATAACGGTTGGGATACCAACAATTTGATATTTTCCAGCAGTTTCTGGATTCTCAAAAACATTTAATTTCCCAACTCTTGCCTTGCCCTCAAATTCCTTAGCAATTTCTTCAATAATTGGCCCTAATATTAAACAAGGGGGGCAAGTCGGACTCCAAAAATCAACTAAAACCGGCTGATTGCTTTTTATAACTTCTTGTTCAAAATTTTGATCAGTTAAAGTTAATTCTGGCACATTACTCAAATTTAAAATCTAATAAGCGACCCTTTGAATAAGATTCAACTAATTCCTTAGAATAAGGAATTTCTTTCTCTATCTCTATTTTATATTTTCTAAGAATAGAAGAAATTTTTCTTTTATCTCCTAGATCGGCTTGATTTAAAATTACTTTAACTGGCATTTTTAATTTTTTGCATAAATCCAAAATTAAATTTAAATCATAGACGCCCATTGGAGTAGGTTCAGTAACAGCATAAGCCAAATCACAATCTAAAAGAGCGGAAATTACTGGGCAATGAGTGCCAGCAGCTGTATCAAATAAAACAAAATCTGGTTTGATCTTTTTTACCAGATTTGAAACAAATTTTTTAGTTTGAGTCACCACAGGCCCTGTCTCCTCAAGGCCTGGTTTGGCAACGCCAGTTACTAACCAGTAGTCCTTTTTAATTTCATTTAAAAAAATCTGCCCGATCTCTTTCTTTTTTGGCTGAATAGCCTTATGTGGACAAACTATCCAGCAAGCTCCACAGGCTGAACATAAATCTTTAATAAATATTGGATATTTTCCTGGAGCTTGGAAAACGGCGTTACTTCGGCAGGTATTAACACATAATCCGCATTTTTTACATTTTGTTTTATCTAATGTCGGAAATTCAGCATAAATTTTCTCTTGAGGTTTTTTCAACTTTTGACCTAAAAGCAAATAATCATTTGGGCATTCAACATCGCAATCGCAAAGAATAACTTTCTTGTCTTGTCTGGCAAATTTATTAGCAGATAAAATAGCAACTGTTGACTTACCAGTTCCTCCTTTTCCTCCCGTGATTGCTATGGTTTTAATTCTTTTGGCCATTCTTTTATTATTTCTACTTCAATACCAAAATTTTCTAAATTTTGTTTGGCATTGAGACCAATCTGCTCTGTTAAAACTTTATCTGCTCTTACTGCCTTGACAAATCTTGCTCCATGGGGAGAACCTTGCTCAAAATAGGGATTTTTAATCACTTCTTTCGTTAAAATATTTCCATCTTTTTTATCTATAACTAAATATTGCCCTGCTCCAAATTGTGAACTTATCTCCTTATTTTCCAAGGGAATAATTGTTCTTTCTCCAAGCTTCTTAGGGCCAATTTGCTCAAAACCTTCGAGTATTCCTATTTTACTTCCCAACTTAGGCAGAACAACGCTCCTTGCCATCTCATAAGCCTCAATAGAAATAACTATTTGCTTTAATTCTGGAATATTTGTGAGCAATCTTTCTTCCAAAGTATTGATTATTTTTTGAACATCTTCAACTTTTAATTTAGGAGGGAGTTTAATTTTTATTTCAGCGAAATTAGCTGCTCCAATTTTCCTGGTTTTTAACTGAGAGATTTCTATCTTGTGAGAGAAGCAAATTTTTCTAACTCTTCCTTCCACATCTTTATTGGCTACATCCAGTAAAGAATCCGTAATCTCTCTTCCTATTTTGAATGCCTCATAAAGAATATAACCACCGATGAATAAGGCAATTATGGCATCAGCTGAATTGAAATATTTAACCAAACTAAGTCCTACTAAAACGCCGATTGAACCAAGAACATCAGCTCTTGAATGCTCTGCATCAGCCACCAGAGCTAAACTTTGGTGTTTTCTTCCGTAATGAAATTTTAATCTGGCTAAAACTTCAGTAATTAGAATGGAGATAACTACCACTGCTATTGCCCCAACACTAAGTTTGACTATTGTTTCTCCAAAAAACCTCTTAACTGCTTCATACAAAATCCAAATACCAGAAAGTGCCAGTAATAAGGCTACCAAAAAACCAGCTAAGCTTTCTGCTTTCCAATGGCCATAAGGATGCTTTTCATCAACTGGTTTTCTGGCTGTCTTTAATCCTAAAAAAGTAATAAAAGAAGAAAAGACATCTAAACCAGAATGCACGCCATCTGCAATTAAAGCCACACTACCAGTTAAGAAACCAAAAACCAGCTTAGATATTCCTAAACCAAGATTCACAAAAGTACTAACTATTGAAACAGATTGAGGATTCATAGATGACTAAAAAGAATTTTATCTTCTCCCTTGACCCCTGCCTCCAGAACCCCTCCTTCTTTGACCAAGCCCTGCTCCAAAACCAGGCCCACAAGGCACCGCTCCTGTAGCCTCCTGAAGCTTGCCTTTCTGATACTCTTGAAGAACATCCCGCACACTCATTGCTGGGTTACCAAGAAAAATCTTTATTCCAGAACTGGCTAAAACCATAGAGGCGTTGGGTCCAACATTTCCAGTAATCACTGCCTCAACCTTCTCCTTAGCCACAATCTGAGCAGCTGTAATGCCAGCTCCTCGCATTGCCTGCACCCCGGTATTTTTAATTGCCTTAATTAATTTTCCTTTATCATCGACAATCAAAAAATAGATCGCTCTGCCAAATCGAGGATCCAAAGCTGTATCTAAATTATTACCAGTAGCACTGATACAAATTTTCATAAGATTTTATCCCGCTATCAAATTTCGGGTTGAGGACCTATCCAGTTCTGGTCATTGCTCCACCACATTTAGGACATTTGTGTTCATAACAAGGCACTCCTCTTTGATGAGGCGCTTTTGTCCCACAACTTGGACAAACACATTCACCTCCAGGCCCTAAACCAAAACCACCAGGCTGTCGACCACGACCACCACCACCTCTACCTCTACCCAAACCTTGCCCTGTTCCTGGCCCCTGACCAGCAGGACCTGTGCCATTTCTTAATGGTGACATAATATTTTTATTATTTTTTCTTTTTTAATTCTTCGAGCCGGTCATCAAGAACCTTCATCTGTTCTTTCATAGCATTCATTTCTTCTCGAATCATCTCTTTTTCTTCTTTAACAGTCGGCTGAGCTGGAGGATAATATCCCCAGCCACCCCAAGCAGGATAGCCCATTCTAGCTCTCTGCCAACCAGCAAGGCCAGTAGCTCTATACCAATTTCTCCGTCCTCTTCCTCTACCGAACCAACCTTGTCTAAAACCAATCCCTCTTCCTGAAATCGAATTAGCATAACCTGACCTATCATAACCTGCACAATAACCAGCTCCTCTTCCTGTCATTGGCCCTTGACCTAAAGGACCTGTCTGATCTCCAAATGGCATAATTTTTTACTCTTAATTTTATTATATACAATAATCGACCTTTATCTCGTAGGAAAACAAAGTTTCTCCTTCGAAGTCTCTATTTTGATTATAGACCCATAACTATACCGTGTCAACACTCTATTTATCCCCAAACCAAAAAAGGCTGCCTTTGGCGATTTCTCCATGCGGTTCGGTCACTCGAACCGAGTACTAGCCTGCTCCG
>CAYOZF010000004.1:0-14690 GCA_964408385.1 uncultured Candidatus Saccharibacteria bacterium
ACAGCCCTAATCCTCCTAACCCCGGCTGAAGAGGATTCTTCTTTAGTTATTTTAAAAACACCTAATTCAGAAGTTCTTTTAACATGGGGGCCACCGCAGATTTCTTTAGAAAAAGCTTGCCCTGAAGAATTTGAAGGGTCTCCAATAGCATAGACTTTAACCTTGGCTCCGTATTTCTCTCCAAAAACACCCATTGCTCCTTTTTTCTTTGCTTCTTCTAAAGACATCTCTTCACATTTCACTTCTAAATCCTGCTTTATTTTCTCATTGACTAAATCCTCTATTTTCTTGATTTCTTTTTCAGTTAATTTCTCTTTATGAGAAAAATCAAACCTTAATCTCTCGGCTGTAATATTGCTTCCTTTTTGATAAACATGTTCTCCTAAAACCTTTCTTAGAGCAGCTAAAAGCAGATGGGTAGCAGTATGATATCTGGTTGTCTTCTCTGTATGGTCAGCCAATCCCCCTTTAAACTTCTGTTCTGCTCCTTTACGGGAAAGTTCTTGGTGGTTTTTTAAGGCTTTTTCAAATTCTTTTTCATCTATTTTAATTTCTTTTTCTTTAGCTAATTCTTCTGTTAATTCCAGGGGAAAACCATAAGTCTGGTAAAGATTAAAAGCATCTTTTCCTGTTATTTTATCCAACCTCTCAAACTCTTTTAATCCTCTTTCTAATGTTTTTTTAAACTTTTCTTCTTCTCTGACAAGCTGCTCAAAAATAAATTCCTGATTCTCTTTAAGCTCGGGGTAAATACTTATAACAGCTTTGGCTATCTTGTGGCAGAATATATCTTTTATACCCAGCTGTCTGCCGTATCTAACACTTCTTCTGATTAAACGCCTTAAAACATAGCCCTGTTCAATATTAGAAGGCTCAATATTCTCTGATAAAATAAAACAAGCTGCTTTAATATGGTCAGCAATAATTCTTAAAGCTTTTTCATTTATTTCTGAAGACAAGGCTTTAATCTTTTTAATAATCGGCTGAAATAATTCTGTCTGGAAAACATTGTCAAAGCCATTTAGAACAGCGATTATTCTTTCCAACCCCATACCAGTATCAACATTCTTCTGCTTTAAAGGAAGATATCCTTTGCTTGTCTTATTATATTCCATAAAAACATCATTCCAGATCTCAGAGTATTTCCCGCAGGAACAGCCTGGCTTACAACCAGCTCCACACTTCTTCTTGCCAGTGTCATAAAACATTTCTGTACAAGGGCCGCAAGGACCAGTCCGGCCAGCTGGACTCCACCAGTTATCCTCTTTAGGCAAGAAATATATCTTCTTTTTAGGAATTCCTAGTTTCTGCCAAATCTCTGCTGATTCTTTATCGCGAGGAGCATCTTTATCACCAGCAAAAACAGTAACTGATATTTTCTCTAAATGAATATTCAGCCATTTCTTGCTGGTTAAAAACTCCAAGCTCCATTCAATAGCCTCTTTTTTCCAATAATCGCCTAAAGACCAGTTGCCCAGCATTTCAAAAAAGGTTAAATGCCAGCTGTCTCCTACTTCTTCAATATCATTGGTTCTGATGCATTTCTGGATATCAGTCAATCTCTTGCCCTGAGCATGCTTTTCTCCTAACAAAAAAGGCACCAAGGGGTGCATACCAGCAGTAGTAAAAAGCACAGTCGGGTCATGCTCTGGAATCAAAGAAAAGCCAGGAATGACAGCGTGACCATTTTTCTTAAAAAAAGAAAGATATTTCTCTTTTAATTCTTTTGGAGTCATAAGATTTGAAGAAAGATGCTTTGCGAAACCCCACGCAGGTCGACGGACCGAGCGAGAAGAATTTTTCAGCAGAAAAATATCTGTGTTAAGCAAAGCATCTTCAAAAAATACTCTCTAATACTCTCTTAGGAATAC
This sequence comes from uncultured Candidatus Saccharibacteria bacterium, assembly GCA_964408385.1. GTDB lineage: Bacteria > Patescibacteriota > Minisyncoccia > Minisyncoccales > GWA2-38-27 > CAYOZF01. The sequence goes on from CAYOZF010000004.1 coordinate 1,872, forward strand.
CTATCAGCAACAACGGAAGCAATATAGGCTTCTGGTTTAATTTTAGGCTCAAAACCATTACCTATAATTAAACCGGTTAATTCTTTTACCATGCTAGCGGTATCTCCATGTTCATTAATATCAGCATGAATATATCTGAATTGATATTGAAGACTTCCATCATCTATTTTTTCCATCTCTTTATGAAAATCTTCTCTTAATAATAAAGCTAAATCACAGGATAGCAAAACCTCCTGTAATATTCTATTCTTCCAGTTAAGAAACCTCTTACTAGTTGGATATTTAATCTTTTTAAGGAAAAACCTTCCTCCCTCTCCTTTTCTTAAAACAGCTACTACAACTGGAAAACAAGGATCTTCGCCAGAAGAAGAATCACAGCCAACTATAATGTCATAAAACATCTCTGGCCTTTCCTTAATATATTCTATAATCTCTGAAATTACCTCTTCAGCTAATAAATTTCCTTTAGTAGGATTATAAAAATGACCGCTTAAATCTATTTTATCCATAAGAAAATTTTAACAGAATTCCTTAAAGAAATCAAGCCTTTATTATCTTAATAAACTCCTTGGCATCCAAAGAAGCTCCTCCAACTAATAACCCCTGAAAACCAGCCTCCTTGATATAACCGGAAGCATTCTTGCTGTTAACACTGCCTCCGTAGAGTATCCTTATCTTCTTGGAAATATAAGGATTATATAATTTGGAAATAATCTTCCTGATTAACAACCCCATTTTCTGGGCTTCTTCAACATCACAGGCATTGCCAGTGCCAATAGCCCAAATAGGCTCATAAGCAATATTAAGATTAGCAATCTTGGAAAGAGGAATATCCTTGAGCCCTTGCTCCAACTCTTTAAGCAAAACCTGTTCAGTCTTCTCCTCTTCTCTTTCTTCCCCTGTTTCCCCTATACAAAAAATAGGACTTAGACCTTTATTTAAAACAGCTTTCAGCTTTTTATTAATCAGCTCATCTGTTTCCTGAAAATGCTTTCTTCTTTCTGAATGGCCAATAATAACATACTTACAGCCTAAATCTTTAAGCATAGAAACAGAAACTTCTCCAGTATAAGGACCTTTTTCTTCAAAAAAGCAGTTCTGGGCTCCCGAACCTTTTAAAGAAGAAAGATAAATAAAGGGAGGGCAGACAACAACCTCTGCTTCGCTCTTTACCTTAATAGATTTAAAAAGCTTTTGAGCCTTTTTCAGGTTTTCTGGATTCATTTTCCAATTAGCAATAATAATTTTTTTACTCATAGATTTATCTTCTTTACCCCGTTAATTCCGAAGGAATTTTTGGGGCAGTTAGCTACGATTAAGTTCTTCATATTAATTTATTAAGAAAACTTGTTTTTCATATTAATTTATTAATAAAAAGATTGTCTTTCATATTTCCATTTTAGCATAAAAGAAACAAAATAAAAAACTCCTTGGTAAACAACAAACGCCAAGGAGTTTACTCGTCTCAGGAGACGAGGACTGATGCTAAAAGGGTACGAAGTACTATTTACAGTATAATTTATATCTAAAGCTCTGTCAATACCCTAACTCCTTTTTCAGTCACAGCAATAGTATGTTCAAAATGAGCGCAAAGAGAATCATCTTTCATCTGAAAGCCGTATCCGTCCTTGGTTTTCTTAATATGCCAGTCCCCTATGGCAATCATTGGCTCAAGACAAAAAACCATTCCTTTTTCTATCTTCGGTCCTGTTTTCCTTCTTCCGTAATTAGAAATCTGAGGATCTTCATGAATCTCTCTGCCTATACCATGACCGCATAAATCCCTTATTACGCTGTATCCCTGGTCTTCAACATATCTCTGGATAGTATTGCCAATGTCTCCAAAAGTGACTCCAGCCCTTACTTTCTTGATCCCCCTTTTCAAGGCTTTTTTAGTTACTCTAACCAGTCTTAAAGCTTCTGGGGAAACATCCTCGACTGGAACAGTCACAGCCATATCAGTATGAAATCCTTTATACAAAACACCCATATCAATAGAAAGTATATCTCCTTGTTTTAACTCCCTGCTTGAAGGAACACAATGAACAAGCTCTTCATTCAAGCAAGTACAAGCTGTAGCTGGAAACCCATTATAGTTCTTAAAACTAGGCTTGGCTTTATATTTAAAAACAAGGTTTTCAGCAACTTTGTCTAATTGTTTCGTAGTAATGCCTGGCTTAACCTGACCAGCAACCTCTTTTACAATCTGGGCCAAAATCTTTCCTCCTTCAGCCATAACAGCTATTTCTTTTTCTGTTTTTATCTTAATCATTTTATAATGTCTAAAATATCCCTGACTTCTTTTTTCGCCTCCTCTCTTATTCTAGTATTAACAATTGTAAAGTCTGCCATAGCAATAGGCCCTCCCTTCTCTATATTTTCAATCTCTGCATAATCACGAGCTTTGGCCTCTTTCTTGGTAAAAGACCTAAAGCGGTTCTTCTCATCATTTTCAACTTTCCTGGCTTTTAATCTCTGGTATCTTAGTTCAGGAGGAGCATAAACAGCTATAACATACATTGAATCTTTATATTTTTCTTTAAGAATCTTATACTCTAACCAGGAATAAAGGCCGTCGCCAACAACATTGGATTTCTTTAACAGTTCATCAAACTTAGGAATATTAAGAAGAGCAAAAGCCCCCATACCATGTTTTTTCCTGAACTCTTCCCTTATCTTCTTTTCATTAGCCTCATTAACCTCTAAGCCCCTCTTTTTTACTTCATCAAGAGTAATCTGCCCAAACCTTAAAAAAGCAAATCCCTGATTTACTAATTCATCAGAGACTAAACTTTTTCCAGAACCAGCCATTCCTACAATAAAGATAATCTTGTTAGCCATAAGCTATTTAAGAGCTTTTAAAATATCCTTATGCACATTCTCTATTGGCTGCTCTCCATTAATTTTAACCAACCTACTAGATTTTCTATAATAATTAATTATCGGCTGAACATCTTTTTTAAACCAAGCTAACCTATTCTTAACAGATTTAATCTTATCATCACTTCTAGTAGTCAGCTGACCTCCACACTTTGGACACTTTTTCATTTTTCTAAATTCTCCAACAAAAGGAAGGATGTTTTTGCATTTTTTACAAACTCTTCTTTTAGTTAAGCGCCAAATTGCTTCTTTATTAGAAATATCAATTAAAAATATTTTGGGGCTCCATTTATACCAATCAAGCGCCTCGTCTATTAAATAAGCTTCTAGGATTTTTCTAGGATTGCCATCCATAATAAATCCTTTTAGCTTTTTTTTATTCCTTAATTGTTCAGCTTTATCAAGCCAAAGTTTGAGCATTACCGCAGTAGGCGCTAATCTTCCGCTATTCAAAACCTTACCGAGATTCTTACCAGTAAAATCAGTCTTTTTTGCCCTAGCCCTCAATAAATCGCCGCTTCCAATATAATCTAAATCAAACTTTTTCTGTAAAAGCTCTGCCTGAGTTCCTTTACCAGAACCAGACTTACCTAAAAGTATAATAACTTTCTCCATATAATTAAAATGTATCGTAGTCCCTCATTTGAAGCTGGGAATTGACCTGCTTCAAGGTCTCCAAAACAACAGAGACAACAATCAAGACAGAAGTTCCTCCAATTAAGAAGCCAAAGACATTCTGGACTCCAGTAATCCCTCCAACAATAGAAGGCATAACTGCGATCAATCCTAAAAAGATAGCTCCAACAAGCAAAACCCGATTTAAAATATATTTAATAAACTTGGCAGTGGATTCTCCCGGCCTGATGCCAGGAACAAATCCTCCCATTTTCTGAAGATTCTCTGAAATTGATTTGGGATCAAAAGTAACAGCCGTATAGAAATAAGTAAATAAAATAACAGTTGAAAAGTATAATACTCCTTTAATCCAGGGGCTAGCCAAAAAGGCAGCTAAATTAACAGCAATAGTTCCTACTATTCCTCCTGCCCCACCTAAGAAATTAGCAACCATTTCTGGAATAAGCAGAATAGACAAGGCAAAAATAATCGGGATTACTCCAGCTGGGTTAAGGTTCATTGGCAGATAAGTCGAAACTCCTCCATACATCTTATTTCCTCTTACTCTTTTAGCATAGGAAACAGGAATATTACGCCGGGCTTCAGTAACCAAAACAACTCCAGCAATAATAAACAAAGCCAGAACAAAGAATAAGCCATAGCTTGGAATCTTGGCTGGATCAACACTAATATCAGAATAAGCCTGATAAACGTTCATTGGCAGGCTGGCAACAATTCCAGCAAAAATCAAAAGAGAAACTCCATTACCAATACCTTTTTCTGTAATCAACTCTCCCAACCACATCAAGAAAACAGTTCCAGCAGTAATAGTTAACAAAGCAGCTATTGTTTCAACAAAACCAAGAGGCGGGGAAATGACTGGATCCGGAGGCCTTTGCAACCAGGCAATCATTGTATAACCCTGAAGAAAAGCCAAAGGAATGGTTAAAATTCTTCCATACTGGTTAAACTTTCTTCTCCCAGCCTCCCCTTCTTCTTTATACATTCTTTCCAAAGCAGGAAAAATCATTGTTAAAAGCTGAAGAATAATAACTGAAGTAATGTAGGGGCCCAAACCAAGCATAACTATAGAGAACCTGCTTAAAGCTCCTCCGGTAAGAACACTGACAAATCCTAATATTTTAAACCTGGCCAGGAAACCAGCCAAGTTATCAGCATTAACTCCGGGCATAGGGATATTAGACATCAATCTGAATATAGCAAATATCAAAAGCACAAAAAGAATCTTCTTGCGCAAATCTTTTATTTTAAATACTTGAAGCAGTTTATTTAGCATAACAGCACTTAATATGTTTGATATAATCCGGGATTATATCAATAGTTTATTTTAATTTTTCTTTTACGCTTTTTGATAATTCACAACCCTCTATTATTAGCTTTTTAGTCAACTCTCCCCGGCCTAAAATCTTAACCTTAGGAATCCTTCCTTTTATTCTACGAATTAATCCCTTTTTCAGCAAGGTCTGGGGGTTAACAACTTCTGAATCTTTAAAGTTTTTATCCAAATCAGCTAAATTAACAACTACCAGATTCTTTTCAGATCTTTGAACCCTATAACCTCTTAATTTAGGATACTTCTTAATCAAAGAACGGATAGCTGGAACAAACTTTCTTCCAGCCCTGGATCTCTGGCCTTTCATTCCCTTGCCGGAATAAGTGCCTTTTTTACCGCCTCTTCCAACCCTTTTCTTCCTTTTTCTATTTTTTGGTTTCATTTGATGGATTTGCATATCTCAATTGTCCTAAGGCTTTAATTGTAGCTTTAGCATTATTAACTTTATTCCCTGTTCTACCGATCTTTTTTGAAGAAATGTTTCTTATCCCAGCTAAAGTGCAGATAATCCTGACTGTTCCTCCAGCTACTAATCCTCTTCCTTTTCTCTGGGGCTTAAGCATAATCCTGGCTGCCCCGAACTTAGCCTCAACAGGATGAGGAATTGTTTCCTCAACAATAGGGATAATAATTGTATCCTTTTTAGCCAGTCTGGTTGCTTTTTCCACTGCCTGGGCAACATCAGCTCCTTTGGCAATACCAAAACCGATCTTTCCTTTCTTGTCTCCAACTACTACTGCTGCTCTAAAACGGAAACGCCTTCCTCCAGCTGTCATTCTCATAACCCTGGCCAAGTCTAAAAGCTTTGAGTCAAACTCATCTTTTTTCTCTATTATTCTTCTTCTTCTTTCTCCTCTTTTAATCATAGTTTTAATCCTCCTTCCCGGGCTCCTTCGGCCAAGGATTTAACCCGACCGTGGTATTTATATCCTCCCCGGTCAAAAACAACTTTATTAATCTTCTTGGCAAGGGCTTTTTCAGCAATCAATAAACCAATTTTCTTGGAATCTTTTGCTTCTAAATCACTGACGGAAACCAAGGTTTTTCCTTTTTCATCATCAATAAGCTGGGCATAAAGATGCTTGTTTGACCTGAAAACACAAAGCCGAGGAACTTTGGCTGTACCTTTTATCTTTGCTCTCACCCTTCTATGCCTTCTTTTTCTTTTTATTTGTTTTTCTAACATATATTAAACTCCTTCTGTACCAACAGCTTTTTTACCAGCCTTACGACGCACTTCCTCACCCAAATATCTAATTCCTTTTCCTTTGTAAGGCTCTGGTTTTTTAACTTTTCTTATCTTAGCTGCTATTTGGCCGACTAATTCTTTGTCAATCCCGGAAATAGTAATAATGTTCTTGTCTATTTCAAACTTAATTCCTTCTACTTTTTCAATCTTAACTGGATGAGAAAATCCCACCAAAAGAACTAGATCCTCTCCCTCTAAACTGGCTCTGTATCCCACTCCTTGTATTTCCAGTTTCTTTTCATAACCCTTGGTAACTCCTTCTATCATATTAAAGATAAGAGACCGGCTCAATCCCCAAAGAGCATTGCTTCTTTTTGTTTCCTTGACCGGAGCAACAATAATCTGATTATCTTTCTTTTCAACCTTTATCTCTGGGCTAATACTTGTTTTCAGCTCTCCTTTAGGCCCTTTAACAGAAACTTCATTGTTCTCTATGGAAACCTCTACTCCTGCTAATATTTCAATTGGTTTTTTTCCTACTCTAGACATAATAAATAATTATTTAAACAAAATAAATTTGTTCTACCAAACTTCACAAATTACTTCTCCCCCTAATCTCTGCCTTCTTGCTTCTTTATCAGTCATCAATCCTTTAGGAGTAGAAATTATTAATATCCCGTAAATTCCTTTGGAGCCTCTGATTCTTCTGCTTCCAGTATATACTCTCTGGCCTGGTTTGGAAATTCTTTTCAAGCCAGTTATTGCTCCAATTTTTTCATTATACTTTAAATTAATATCAATATATTTCTTAGGATTTCTACCTCTTTTCTCTAGTTTATCAATAAACTTCTCCTGCTCTAAAATCTTAGCAATCTCATATTTAATATTGGAATAAGGCAAAGACACTGTTTTATGCGAAACAGCCTGGGCATTCCTTATTCTATTTAACATATCTGTTATTGGATCGGTCATAAAAATTTTAATTTTTATCCTCGCTTTAGCCTATAATTTTACCAAGATGATTTTTTAACTCCGGGTATTTCCCCTTTATTAGCCATCTCTCTGAAACAGATTCTACACAAACCAAATTTCCTGATAAAGCCTCTTCTTCGGCCACAGCGAAAACAACGCCTGATAATCCTGCTTTTAAATTTAGGCTTTTTCTTTGCTTTTTCAATTTGTGATTTCTTTGCCATATTAATTTAAAATTTATATTTTAAATCAAGGTTCTCCGCCTTGGCGGAGGTTCTTATTTCTTAATTGGAAAACCTATTAATCTTAATAATTCAATACCTTGTCCTTTATCCTTAGCAGTGGTTGTTATTGTTATTTCGAATCCAAAGACAAATCTTACTTTCTCTGTTGAAACCTCAGGAAAAACAATGTGTTCTCTTATGGGAATAGTAAGATTACCCTGGCTGTCAAATGATTTCAAAGCAATACCCTGAAAGTCCCTGGACCTAGGAAGAGCAATATTAATCAATCTTTCCAGAAAATCATTCATTTTTGAGCCCCGCAGAGTGACCTTGGCTCCAATAGGCATTCCTGTCCTAGTCTTAAAAGAAGCAATTGCCTTTTTGGCTTTAGTTAAAACCGCTCTCTGACCACAAATCAGGCTTAAATCATCTAAAACAGCCTTGAATATCTTTTCCTGTTCCCCTGAAGTCTGGCCAGACACTAATCTACCCAAACCAATATTTATCACTACTTTTTCAATCCTGGGAACAGCCATCTTGTTCTTAAGATTAAACTTCTCCATCATTCCGGGAATAGCCTTATTTATATAATTCTCTTTTATATTAATCATATCTCTTGTTTGCATTTCTTACAGACTCTAAACTTCTTTTTTCCTTCAAACTTATAGCCGAGCCTGGTTGGTTTCTTGCACTTGGGACAAATAATCTTTACATCAGAGGCATCTAAATGACCGGGTAATTCTACAATCTGGCCTTTTTCTCCTGACTTCTTAGGTCTGACATGTTTTTTCTTTAAATTAATGCCTTCAACAATAAGCCTGCCTTCTTTAGGAAAAACCTCTAAAACTTTATTCTTTCTTCCCCGGTCCTTTCCAGAAATTATTAAGACCATATCGCCTTTCTTAATTTTCATACAATATCCTGGGCTAAGTTAATTATTTTATCAAAGCCTTTCTCTCTTAATTCCCTGGCAACTGGGCCAAAGATTCTTCCTCCTTTAGGCTCTTTTCCTGACTCCAGAATCACTACTGCGTTCTCACTAAATCTAATATAAGAACCATCTTTTCTTCTTAAGGCCTTTTTCTGTCTGACAATAACTGCTTTTACTACATCATGCGTTTTAACCGGTCTTCTTGGCTCAGCTGTTTTAACTGCTACCACAATAATATCCCCTATCTGGGCATATCTTCTTTTGCTCCCGCCTAAAACCTTGATGCACTGAACCATCTTTGCACCTGAATTATCTGCTACCCTTAATGTTGATTGAGGCTGAATCATACTACTTTCCAGTTTTTATCTTTTGAAATAGGCCGGCATTCTTCAATAACAACTTTGTCTCCTATCTTATACTCTCCTTCATCATAATGAGCCTTGTATTTCTTATGAACCTTATACCTTCTCTTATATTTAGGATGCTCTTTCACTCTTTCAACCTTAACAACTACAGTCTTCTGCATTTTATTTGAAACTATAATTCCTTTTAATCTTTTTTTAGGCATATTAATTCAAGATTATATATTTATACATTAGCAAATCAAGGTTCCTCGCTTTGGTGGGGGTTCTTATTTTTTATTTATAATAGTCATTAATCTGGCAATATCTTTTTTTACCATTCTAACCTCTCTAATGTTCTTTATCTTACCGGAGCTTAAATCAAATCTAAGGCCTCTTAATTTCTCCTGTTTTTCCCGAAGCATTCTTTTTAATTCCTTTTCTGATTTTTGTTTTATTTCGGCTATTTTCATTTCTTTATAACTTTATAACTAAAGTAGTCAAAAAAATAAATAACATCTTTATTTTTTAATAAACTTTGTTTTAATAGGAAGCTTATCAGCTGCCTTTCTAAAAGCTTCTTTAGCGCTCTCTTCGGGAATACCCTCAAGCTCAAAAATAATCCTTCCTGGTCTGATGGGAAAAACATAAAACTCAACTGAGCCCTTACCTCCTCCCATAGGAACTTCTGTCCCCTTTCTAGTTACTGGCTTATCAGGAAAAATCCTTATCCAAAGCTTTCCTCCTTTTCTTAAATATCTAATGATGGCTTTCCTGGCTGCTTCAATCTGCCTGCCAGTTATCCATTTTGTTCCCATTGATTTTAAAGCATAACTACCAAAAACAATCTCATTTGACTTGCTGTCAACTCCTTTAGAAACTCCTTTATGCCATTTCCTGTGCTTAACTTTTTTAGGACTTAAAATAGCCATGGTTATTCAAACTTTTCTCCTTTATATATCCAAACCTTTATGCCAATCACACCATAACTGCAAAAAGCCTCTGCTTTAGCATAGTCAATATCAGCCCTGATTGTCTGACGAGGAAGCTGGCCTGAACCCAACCATTCTCTTCTGGCTATCTCTGTACCATTTAAACGACCGGAAACCTCTATCCTTGCCCCTTTTATCTCTTTATTAGCAGTTATCTTGCTTAAAGCCTGTTTTAAAACCCTTCTAAAGGCAACTCTTTTCTCAATCTGCTGGGCAACCCACTGGGCGCTCAAGCTGGCAGAGGTCCAGGGATTCTTAATCTCCCTGATTTCTATCTTTATCTCCATCTTCTTCTTGTCCTTGGTATCAATTTTAACAACCTTGTCTCTAAGCTCTTTTCTCAGCCGCTCTACTCCTTCTCCGCCCCGACCGATTATAAGACCAGGCCTGGCACTGCAGATAATAATGTTTATCTTATTGGCAAATCTTTCTATTTCAATCTTTTCCACCCCAAGCTTGCCTATCCTTTTATCAATATATTTTCTAATATCAAAATCCTCCTTAAGGTATTCTGCAGGATTATGATAAAAACCTCTGGTCTCCCAATCGCCTATTCTTCTTATTCTGTATGCTTTTGGATGGACTTTATGTGACATATTTAAAATGCTTTTCTTTTGAATATTCTTTTTAATCCTCTAACAGGTTTTGGTTTTACTCTCTCTGTCTCTGGCCTAAACTTAGGCTTTTCAACTTTGGGCTCTTCAATTGGAGCTTTATCCTCCTTTACTGCTTTAATCTTTTTCCCGGGAGAAAGCTCTTTCAAAACCAAAGTAATATGCGAGGTTTTCTTCTGAATTGGCGCGGCCATGCCTCTGGACCTAGCTCTCCATCTCTTGTACTTTGGTCCTTCATCAACAGCAATCTTGGAAATATATAGATTAGAAGGGTCTAATTGAAAGTTATTCTTAGCATCAGCCAAAGCTGTATTTAAAAGCTTGAGCAAGGGCTTTGAACCTCTTTTCACAGCAAAACTTAAAATACTCTGGGCTTGCCCAGCTTTCTTCCCTTTAATCAAAGCAGTTACTAACCTGACTTTTCTTGGAGCTATTCTTAAATATTTTAGCTTAGATGTTACTATCATGATTGTTTCTCTTGTTCACCTTTCTCTATTTCTTTCTGCATCTTACCGCCATGCCTGCTAAACTTGGTAGTCGAAGCAAACTCTCCTAATTTATGGCCGACCATATCTTCAGTAATCTTAACTGGAATATGCTCTTTACCATTATGCACCCCAAAGGTAAAACCAATCATTTCAGGAATAATAGTACAAGCCCGAGACCAGGTCTTGATAACCGTATTGTCTCCTGCTTTCATATTCTTAATCTTTTTCATTAACTTCTCATCAATATAGGGACCTTTTTTTATACTTCTGGCCATGTGTTAAACTTTGCTTAATATTATTTACGTCTCTTGATAATATATTTGTCTGTGTATCTTTTCTTTCTTGTTTTTACGCCTAAAGCAGGCTTGCCCCAAGGAGTCTTAGGATGCTTCATACCAATAGAAGAACGTCCTTCTCCCCCTCCATGAGGATGATCAACTGGGTTCATAGCTGTTCCTCTGACTCTTGGTCTTTTCCCTTTTAAGCGATTGACTCCTGCCTTCCTAACATTAACATATCTCCATTCTGGATAAGATACTGAACCAATTGTTGCATAACATTGCTGGAAAACCCTTCTCACTTCTTTTGAAGGCATCTCTATGTTAGTATATTTTCCTTCATGAGCCAACACTTTAGCACTAGCTCCGGCTGACCTTACTACTTTTCCTCCTCGGCCAGGAATAAGCTCAATATTATAGACTATTGTCCCTACTGGGATATTGCTTATCTTCATCCTGTTTCCCAGCTTAATCTCAGCTTTTTCAGCACAAATAACAACATCTTCTTTTTTAATTCCATCTGGGGCTAATCTATATCTTTTATCTTTATCTTCATATTCCAAGAGCATTAAAAAGGCGGTTCTATAGGGATCATATTCTAAAGCAATAACCTTAGCAGGCACATTAATCTTTTTCTGGCCAAAATCAGTAATTCTGTATTTCTTTTTTACTCCCCCTCCTTTATGACGAACAGTTATCCTGCCGGTTCTGTTTCTTCCAGCCTTTTTTTTCAGCACTAAAAGAAGCTTTTTTTCAGGCTTTTTTTTACTCAATGCTTTTTTAGCTGATATTTTCTTCTTTTTCATACATGAAATGAAACTTTGTTTATATTATCTAGGCATTATTTCTATTTTCTGCCCTTTCTTTATACTAACAATAGCTTTTTTATAGCCTTTTTTCCAGCCTTCTCTTCTTCTCCCTATTCTTGTCTTCTTTCTATGAATATTAATAATACTCACTCCAATAACCTCTACGCCGTAAAGATCCTGGACTGCTTTCTTAATCTCTATCTTGTTCGCTTTGGGCATAACCTTAAAAACATACTTATTTTTTTCACCTAAATCAGTTGCTTTTTCAGTAACATGAGGACTGGCCAATACCTTGTAGGCAAAAGAAAGCTTCTTAGGCCTTTTAATTTCAGGCTTAACTTCTTTTTTCTCTACCTTTTTCTCAGCTACTTTCTTTTCCGGCTTTTTCTTCTTTTTTAAAAAATCAAATAATCCCATATTGTTATCTTAAAAATATTCTCTGATATTTTTATATATTACTTTAAAAATGTTTGTTTAATCTTTTTAATGCCTGCTTCTGATATTAATAAATACTTGTAATTAAGTAGATCTAAAGCAGTTAAATCTTTCGCCTGGACTGGATCAACCTTATTAATATTCCTGACAGAAAGAATTAAGTTCTTATTCATTTTGGAAAAAACAACCAAGCCAGAACTTTTAACAAAGAACTTATTTATAATTTCTGCCATGGCTTTTGTTTTTGGCTTTTCAAACTCCAGCTTGTCTAAAACCAAAATACAATTATCTTTGGCTTTGGCTGATAAAACCATAAATAAGGCCTTTCTTTTCATTTGCTTGGGTATTATTTTCTTAAAAACTTTCTCTGTGTTAGGACCAAAAGTCACTCCTCCACCTCTCCATAAAGGAGAACGGATTGAACCATGCCTGGCTCTTCCAGTTCCTTTCTGCCTCCAGGGTTTTCTTCCTCCTCCTCTTTTCTCGCTTCTGTCCTTAACCTTGGCAATCTTTCTTCTTCTGTTTGACTGCTGTGATAAGACCACCTGGTGAAGCAAATCAGGATTCATTTCTACTTCAAATATCTCTTTAGGTAATTCTGTCTCTCCAATCTCTTCCTTTTTCTGATTGTAAACTTTTGTTTTCATGCTTTTAATTATTTTATCTTATTCTATTATAGAACAATCAAGGTTCTGAC
>CAYOZF010000004.1:14790-29049 GCA_964408385.1 uncultured Candidatus Saccharibacteria bacterium
GAAGTCAGGTTCTTAATTATTTATTAATCAAGGTTCTGACGAAGTCAGGTTCTTAATTATTTATTAATCAAGGTTCTGACGAAGTCAGGTTCTTATTTCCAATAATGTTCCTCTTCTTCCAGGAATAGCTCCTTTTATTGCTATCAAATTATTCTTAGGATCTATTTTTATTATTTTCAAACCCTTAATGGTTATTCTATCTGAACCCATTCTGCCTGGCATCTTTCTTCCTTTAATAACTCTTTGGGGGAAAGCTGAACCAATTGAACCAATTGTTCTTTCTTCATGCTTTGTACCATGGGTTGCATCAGCTCCATGAAAACCATGCCTTTTTACAGCTCCAGCAAATCCTTTTCCTTTAGAAATTCCTGAAACTGTTACTTTATCCCCCTGTTCAAAAACTGAAGCTTCTATCTTGTCCCCTACTTTATTAGAACCATCTCCTTTAAACTCTCTTAAATATCTATATGGTTTATTCTTCTTATTCTTGCTTATCTTCTTGTCTTTAAGCTTTTCAAAACCAATCTGAACTGATTCGTATTTATCTTTCTCTTTTGTCTTAACTTGGGTAACAAAACAAGGACCAGCTTCAATCAAAGTCAGTGGAATAACATTCCTCTTCTCATCAAACATCTGGGACATCTCTATTTTTTTCCCAAGGATAAACTTCATATTAATTTATTAAGAAGACTTGTCTTCATATTAATTTATTAAGAAGACTTGTCTTCATATAATTGGAATTAAAAACTGGGCAAACGCCCAGTATTACTCAGCATTTGCATATCATACATCTGCCAAAGGCAGACAGATATATTACAAATCATTATAAAATATTACTATCTCCTGTAATATTACCTTGTAATATTACTATAATTTAATCTCAATGTCAACACCAGCCGGAAGAGTCATATTCATTAAAGCGTCAATTACATTAGAATTAGGATTAGAAATATCAATTAATCTCTTGTGAACTCTCATTTCAAACTGCTCCCTGGCATCTTTATGGACAAAAGAAGACCGGTTAACCGTATATTTATGGATTTCAGTTGGCAGAGGAACCGGGCCGGAAACCTCAACGCCATATCTCAAAACGGTCTCAACGATTTGTCGAGCGCTATTATCAATCACCTTGTAATCATAAGCTTTCAGTTTTATCCGAAGCTTCTGCTTAATTTCTGGTTCAGATTCTTTCTTTTTGGCCTTAATTGGCATTTTAAATTGTTAATACAGCAAATCCCCATCAAGAAGATGGGGATCTGTTTATTTAATAATTTTGGTAACAACTCCTGCGCCGACTGTCTTTCCTCCTTCTCTGATAGCAAACCTCTGCTTTTCTTCCAAAGCAATAGGGACAATCAATTTAATTCCTAAAGTGACAGTATCTCCAGGCATTACCATCTCTGTTCCCTCTGGCAGCTGGACATCTCCAGTAACATCAGTGGTCCTGATATAGAACTGAGGCTTATAGCCCTTGAAGAAAGGAGTGTGTCTTCCGCCTTCATCCTTGGTCAAAACATATATTTCAGCATCAAACTCAGTATGAGGAGTAACTGATCCTGGCTTGGCCAAAACCTGTCCTCTTTCTACGTCCTCTTTTTTAAGACCTCTTAGCAAAACACCGACATTATCTCCAGCTCTTCCGTCATCAAGAATCTTGTTAAACATCTCAATACTGACAGCAGTTGTCTTACTGGTAGGCTTTATTCCAACTAACTCTACTTCTTCATTGGCTTTAACAATACCTCTTTCAACTCTTCCAGTAGCAACAGTTCCTCTTCCTTCAATTGAGAAAACATCCTCAATTGCCATTAAGAAAGGCTTGTCAATATCTCTGACCGGCTCTGGAATATATTCGTCTAGCTTGCTGACCAGCTCTAAAATAGGCTTAGCTGATTCATCATCTGGTGATTTGGCATCCAGGGCTTTCAAAGCAGAACCACGAATAATTGGAGTTTCGTCTCCAGGGAATTCATATTTCTTCAAAAGCTCTCTTATTTCAGATTCAACCAAATCAATAATCTCTGGATCATCAACCTGGTCAGTCTTGTTTAAAAAGACAACTATTGAAGGAATTCCTACTTGACGAGCAAGCAGAATATGTTCTCTGGTCTGAGGCATTGGACCGTCAGGAGCAGAAACAACCAAGACAGCTCCATCCATCTGGGCAGCCCCAGTAATCATATTCTTGATATAGTCGGCGTGGCCAGGACAGTCAATATGGGCATAGTGCCTCTTATCTGATTCATACTCAAGGTGAGAAACAGAAATTGTAAGACCTCTGGCTTTTTCTTCAGGAGCAGCGTCGATCTGATCAACACTTTTTTCCTGAGCACCTAGACCTTTCAGGTTTAAAACATGCAGTATTGCTGCAGTTAAAGTGGTTTTACCATGGTCAACGTGACCAATAGTACCAATATTAACGTGAGGTTTCCCTCTTTCAAATTTTGCTTTTTCTGCCATACGTTTTTTTAATTAATTAATATATATTGTTATCTTAATAAAAATAAGGGATTTTGTCAACGTCTTTTGCCCTCAATTATCTCCTGGGCAATGTTAGCTGGCACCTCCTCATAACAATCAAACTCCATTGTAAAGTTTCCTCTGCCTTCTGTCAAGGACCTCAAGGTAGTAGCATAACCAAACATCTCGGCTAAAGGAATCTTGGCATCAATAACTTTAAGGTTTAATCTGTCTTTTGTCTCATCAATTCTTCCTCTTCTAGAAGAAAGATCGCCAATAGTATCACCAAAAAACTCTTCTGGGATGACAACTTCCAACCTCATAATCGGCTCTAATATTACTGGGTTGGCTTTCTTAGCTGCGGCTTGAAAACACATAGAAGCTGCTATTTTAAAGGCGTTTTCTGAAGAGTCAACATCATGAAAAGATCCGTCATACAAGGTTACTTCTGTATCTACTACTGGATAACCAGCTAAAATACCTTTGGTCATGGCTTCTTTAACTCCTTTTTCAACAGCCGGAATAAATTCTTTAGGAATTGCTCCGCCTTTAATTTTGTCATTAAAAACAAACCCTTCTCCTCTTTCCTTAGGTTCAACTCTTAAATAAACATGGCCGTATTGGCCTCTTCCTCCTGACTGCCTGATATATTTTCCTTCTCCTTCTGCCAGCTGCTTAATAGTTTCTTTATAGGCAACCTGGGGTCTGCCCACAGAAGCTTCTACCTTAAACTCTCTCTTCATTCTCTCAACTAGAACTTCTAAATGAAGCTCCCCCATTCCAGAAATAATAGTCTCCCCTGTTTCCAAATCACTCTTAATTCTGAAAGTAGGGTCTTCGTCTGACAACCTTTTAAGAGCTGTCCCCATTTTTTCCTGGTCTGCTTTAGACTTAGGCTCGATTCTGATAGATATTACTGGCTCAGGAAAAGAAATCTCTTCCAGCATAATTGGAGAGCCTTCTTCACAAAGAGTATGACCAGTTCTGGTATTCTTAAGCCCAACAGTAGCAGCAATATCCCCAGCATAAACCTCTTTAACTTCTTCTCTTTCAGAAGAATGCATTCGTAGGATTCTTCCGATCCTCTCTTTTTCGCCAGTAGCTGAATTAAGAACATAAGAGCCAGCTGTCAAAGAGCCAGAATAAACCCGGAAATAAGTAAGAGAACCTACATAAGGATCAGCTGCTATTTTAAAAGCTAAGGCTGAAAACTTTTCTGAATCATCAGCTTTTCTTTCTTCTTCTTTCTCTGTTTTTGGATTAACACCCTTTACTGGAGGAAGATCAATCGGACTGGGCAGATATTTACAAATAGCATCAAGAAGAGGCTGAGCTCCTTTGTTTTTCAAAGCAGAGCCACAAAATACTGGAACAAGCTTGTATTCTAAAACAGCTTCTCTTAATATGTTTTCCAAGTCCTTATTTGCTATTTCTTTTCCAGCTAAATACTTTTCTAAAACATTTTCATCTTCAGCCACAATCTTTTCTATCATCTTATCTCTCCATTTACTGGCTTTTTCTTTTAAATCATCTGGGATATCTTCTTTTTTAACTATCTGGCCAAAATCTCCGTCAAACATCAAGGCTTTCATTTCCAAGAGATCAATTATTCCTTTATGCTCCTGCTCTTCTCCAATTGGTATCTGGACAGCCACAGCATTAGGGGTTAATTTATCTAAAATAGACTTAAAGCTGTTTTCAAAAGAAGCTCCTGTTCTGTCTAATTTATTAATAAAGCACATTCTGGGAACTTTGAACTTGTCTGCCTGACGCCAGACAGTTTCTGACTGGGGCTCTACTCCAGCCACTCCGTCAAAAACAACTATGGCTCCATCCAGAACTCTTAAAGACCTTTGAACTTCAGCTGTAAAGTCAATATGACCAGGAGTATCAATGATGTTTATTCGGTATTCATTCTTTTTATCACGCTCTAAATAGCTGGGAATCCAAAAACAGGTTGTAGCAGCAGAAGTAATAGTAATTCCTCTTTCTCTTTCCTGCTCCATCCAATCCATAATAGCCTGTCCGTCATGAACCTCCCCTATCTTGTGAGAAATTCCAGTGTAAAAAAGCACCCTTTCGGTAAAGGTTGTTTTTCCAGCATCGATATGGGCAATAATCCCAATATCTCTTACTTTTTCAATTGGATATTGTCTTGGCATAATATTTTACCAGGCAAAGTGAGCAAAAGCTCTGTTAGCTTCTGCCATTCGGTGGGTATCACTCTTCTTCTTAGCAGCCCAGCCAGTATTGTTAGCTGCATCCATCATTTCAGCAGCTAGTTTCTCTTTCATGGTTTTCCCTTTCTTGGCTTTAGCTCCCAGAATTATCCAGCGCATGGCTAAAGTCATTCTTCTTTCTCCTTTTACCTCCATAGGAACCTGGTAAGTTGCTCCTCCTACTCTTTTGGGCTTTACCTCAAGCATAGGAGAAACGTTCTTCAAAGCAGTTTCAAATACTTCTAAAGAATCCTTTTTTGTCTTTTCTTTAATAATATTAAAAGCTCCATAAACAATCTTTCTGGCTACTGTCTTTTTCCCTTTCCTCATAATCTGGTTGATAAACTTAGCAACCACTATATTATTATACTGAGGATCAGGCTCTATGGGATGTTTTTTTATCTTCTTCATAATTACTTCTTTTCTTTTTTAGCCCCGTACCTGCTTCTGCCCTGCTTTCTTCCTTCTACTCCAGTAGTATCTAAAACCCCTCTAACTACATGGTATCTTACTCCAGGTAAATCTCTGACTCTTCCTCCTCTAATTATTACCACAGAGTGCTCCTGAAGATTATGGCCTTCTCCTGGAATATAGGCACTAACCTCCATTCCATTAGTCAAACGAACCCTGGCTACTTTTCTCAAAGCAGAATTAGGCTTTTTAGGAGTAACAGTAAAAACCTTTAAACAAACTCCTCTCTTAAAAGGAGAATTATGCTTCTTAGGCCTGTTCTTAAGAACATTAAAACTGAATGTCAAAGCAGGGGTCTTGTCTTTCTTAGACCTCTTTTTTCTTCCTTTTTTAACTAATTGACTGATTGTTGGCATAATTATTAAAAAATAGCGATAAACGCTTATTGGAAAGCTTAACAAAAATTATAATTTATGTCAATAAAGAAAACCCGGTAATCAGGATAAATATGGTATTAATAATGCTTATAAGAAAGGGGAAGCCAAAAAGTATAATAAAAACAAGAATAAAAACACCGAACTGCTGTAAGGCTATCTTTATGTTCTGCATAGAATAAGGCAAGAAAGTAAAAAGAATATGAGATCCATCTAAAGGAGGAACAGGAATAAGGTTAAATACAGCTAGTAATATATTTATATAGACAATATAGCTGAATATTACACTCAATCCTTCTACTTCCCAAATCAAAGGAACAAACCTCAAGACTAAGCCAAAAACTAAAGCCACTGCCAGATTAGACAAAGGACCAGCTAAAGACACTTTTAAAGAACCGTATTTCTGGTCTCTGAAATTATAGGGATTAACAGGAACTGGCTTAGCCCAGCCAAAAATAATACCAGAACCTGTTATTTGGGCAGCAATAGCCAAAAAAACAGGCACAATAACAGAACCAACCGGGTCTAAGTGCTTTAAAGGATTTAAAGTAAGACGACCAGCGTATTTAGCAGTCGGGTCGCCTAGATAATAAGCAACACTGCCATGGGCAATTTCATGAATAATTACAGAAAATATTAAAATAATGATAAGAAAAATATATTCCATGTTATTAATATTAACATAGATATTGCTAAAAATAAATAATTATGCTAAAGTAAAAACACTATGCCCCGTATAATGATTTCATAGTCGTATGGGGACATAGAAAAATCAAAAATAATTAAATTTATTAAATTACATCCACAAAAAAGTTGTAATTATTATACGGGGTATGCCAAAGAAATGCGCAATTTGCGGAAAAAGCTCAATAATGGCCTGGAAACTGGTAAAACTCAGGGGGAAATATAACCCAACTGTTAAAAAGAGAAAATATCCTAATCTCCAAAAGGTCTATATTCCTCTTGAAATAGAAAAAAAGAAATTCAAGCCTTTTAAAGGAAAAAAGGTTCTGGCTTGTACTAAATGCATTAAAACTATTGGAAAGAGAAAATGAACTACCCTGCCTTAAATGGCAAGGCATCCTTTTAGGCAAGTTCTTTTATTAACAGGAATACCCTGCCAGTAAAATGAAAACGGGCTGTAGTATAATGGTTAGTATTTGCCCTTGGGGTGGGTAAGATCCGAGTTCGATTCTCGGCAGCCCGAAAGAGGGTCTTTTTTTTATTTAACAAAAAAGCCCTGCAAATATCTAGAGAGACCTTTCGGAGAATAATTCAAGTGGGTATGCTCATGTATTCGCCAAGGCGGATACATATATGCTATTCCCTTAAAAAGATGTATAGTCCAGAATCTAACTAGATGTTCACAGGACTACTTTTATTGTATCATTTGACAAAGCTTATTGTCAAATATTTAAAGCTTTTACTATCTGCTTAATCAAAGAAACAACTACTGGAGGAGGCATTAGGCTATAACAAGGAACTCCATTGTTATCTTTAATCTGCCAGGGTTTTTCAATAATCTCTACCTTTCCCTTTTTTAATTGGTAGCTATATTCAGGAGTAATCTCATAATCATCAAGTAGTTCTTTAGCCTGAGCAACTGGAACAGAATTTCTTAAAAGAACCTTGGGAATACCGTGAAGGGAAAAAGCCCGTTCTATCAACTCCCCGTCTAATTTCAATCTGTCCTTTATAAGCTCTATACCTGCTCCATCCCCTTCTTTGGCCACCATTCTCTTTCCCTGGCATTCTGAATTATCACAGACTAAATAAAACTTTCCCTTTTCCTCTTCAACTTTCTTAGTAGGCAGAAGCTTTAAGTTCCTTGAAGTCTGGCAAATAGGACAAACTACTCTATGCTTTATTCTCTCGTCAATTACTGCTTCAGGAACGTTAATAAGCACAAAAATATCAGGGTCTTCTCGGTAATTAACTAAATCCCGAAAAAACAAAGAATAGGACACCTGATCCAGTTCTCTAGGAAAGCCGTCTATAAAAAGAGACTTCTTGCCTTTCTTGGCTATTTCTCTTTTAGCCAAAGCTAGGATTAATTCAGAAGGAAGCAGTTTTGAAGTACTTCTCTTTTCCAATGAGTCTATTATCTCTTTTAAAGGAACAAATCCTCTGTAATTCTTTTCCAGGAATTTCATTAGTTCCTTTCTTTTCCTCTCATCTTTTAATTCCTTGTCCACTTCCCTGATCATATCTCCAATAGAAAAGTGCTCTATATTATCCTTATCAACAACCTCCTTAAACATCTTGGCATAAGTTCCTTTGCCAGAATTCTTCTTGCCCAATAAATAAACAATAAAACTGTTTTCTTTAAGATATTCCCTAAGCTTCTTAATCTCTTCTCCGGCTTTTAAATCAAAATACTTCTGACGGTCTTTAACATCAGCCAAGTCAAACTTAGGAGAATTTTTTACTTTTGTCTTGAATAAAGGGAAATCAATATTATTCATATATTTCCTGTCCATTGGTTATTAATTTAATATCACCTAATTCTTTGGTTATTAAGATAGGTATACCAAATTGCTGAAGAGTTGACAATACTTCGGGAGCAGGATGGCCATAATTATTCTCCCCGACGCTGATAACAGTTATGTCCGGAGAAACAGCTTCAATGAATTCCAAACAACTAGAGCTCTTGCTTCCATGATGAGCTATTTTCAATACATCAGCCTCAATATTTATTTGCTTTTCTATCTTGCTGGAAATATCTCCGGTAAAAAGAAATGAAACATCATTAAAAACCAAAAGAGCAACAATAGAAGTATCATTATAACTATTAGGTTCTAACCCTTCCAGGTTTTCAAAAGGATGAATAATAAAAAGATAGATATTTTCAGACAAATCTATTCTCTGGCCTGCCTCAGCTATAAAGATATCTGCTCCTTCTTCTTCAATCAATCTTAGCCATTCTTTATACTCAGCTGTATCTTTCTTAACTCCTGTCCATAAGATATTCTTTACATCATATCTTTTCAAAACCTCTAACAAGCCGAATAAATGGTCGTGGTCAGGATGAGTTAAAATCATTAAATCAATCTCTTTATCATAAAAAGGCATTTCTTTGCCTAACTTCTCTAAAACAGCTAGACCTGGTCCCCCATCAATTAAAACCTGAAATCCATCTTTTGTCTCCACAAAAATACTATCACCTTGTCCAACATCAAAAAACACTACTTCAAGATCTCTATTGTCTAAATCCCAAACAACTATCCAAGCCAAAATACTCGTTCCTACCAAAACCCCCAAAACAATCCAAACTATTTTTTTGCTTCTAAACATTTCCTTATTATATCATATTAGAATAGTTGGGATAAATCGGATTTATCCCAAACATAAAATCCTTGACCCCGTTAGAAATCGGTTGCCACGGGCAACCGTCAGACGCCTTTGGCGTCTTTTTTCTAAGCGGGGTTGACATATTTAAATAATGGGTGTATAATGTAGTATTGTTATTTGAAAATAGAATATGGACCTCTTTTAAGGAAATAATAATGTCTGAAAAAAAAGAAGAAGCTGTTTTTTATATCTGTCCTAACAAGTGTGCGGATACCTTTTTTTATCGTAGTGGCACAGCAAAGGTAAGTCAGAAACTCACAGAAACAGGAGAAGTGATTGAAGAAAACCACTATGATTTCACCCCAGATAGTCCTGTTAAATGTAGAAAATGCCATGCTGAAGCAAAAGTGGGCAAGAAAATTACGACCACGACAATTGAAATTATTGAAGAACAATAATGGAAATCTTTGAAAAGGAAAAAGAAATGATTAAGGAACAAGTAAAGCCCAAAGATATTGATATTTCGAATGGACTATGTGGCAGCGAGCTAGGAAAATCAGAGAAAGAAACTATCGCTTGTAATATTATTGTTATCTCTCGTAAGAATGATAACGATTGGCTTGAGTTTACTTTCGACGAATACAAAGCTCGTTGTAGACACAAAGCCACCGAATCCGAGAGAGATGTTCTGAATGAGTTAGTTAAAGAGAGTCTTCTCGTCTGCGATAACGACAAGTATACCGTTCAGGATGCTTTCATCGCCAAACTCTGGAAGTTCGTCACTAAAAAGTGAAATTTCCTTAGCATTAAGTCCTCAATAATTTCGTCGAAATTATTGGGGCTTTTTTATACAAGAACTTTCTTATTTATGATAATATACCATTTAAACTTTAATCATTTCCTCAAACTCTATAGTTGGGATAAATCGGATTTATCCCAAACATAAAATCCTTGACCCCGTTAGAAATCGGTTGCCACGGGCAACCGTCAGACGCCTTTGGCGTCTTTTTTCTAAGCGGGGTTGACATATTTAAATAATGGGTGTATACTTTAATATTAATATTGTTCGTTAAAAATAAGAAAAGCAACCTTTTTCAAATGAAAGGAGGGAAAAGAAACAAAATATTGGGTTTTATGCTTTTTGTTGTCCGTTGTTTAAACTGTTTGATTATTTTGAAAATTAAGGAGAAAAAGAATGAATTCAAAAAGAATTCAAAAAACTGTTGTTCTGCTGATTTTGCTATTTATTAGTTCTGCGACATACGGCCAAGACCTTCAAAGTTTTAATTTGCGAAAGGGTGCCTGGAATCTGAATTTTGAGGTGTACAGCTTCGCTTATGAAGAACCATTAATGGAAGAAACCGGCACATTTGCGGGCATGGGTATTGGCTACACCTATCGCGACTGGATACCGCCTGCCTATACCGAAGAAGCTTTATCCGACATCAAAACAATGTTGCGGTTAGAAGGTAGGTTTGCCGTAGGAACCGTAGATTACGATGGACAATATAACGACGGAACGCCTTTTGCTTATGAAGGCATAGATGACGGCACTTTTGAACTGCGCGGATTACTCGGATTAGATGAATTTATCTTTGATAAAGATGTTTTATCTACATTGTATCTTGGATTAGGATTCCGAGGGTTATCTGATGAGGCAAGTATCATGCCCGGCGGCTATGATAGGCATTCTCGATATCTATATATGCCTATTGGTTGCGAGTTTATCATTGCTGCTAAAAAAACATGGCTAACTACAGCAAACTTTGAATATGATTATTTTATCAGCGGAACTCAAACCAGCAATCTCGGAGATCTAGGCTTTGGTTTAAATGACATTGAAAATAAACAAAAAGGTGGCAGCGGTTTCCGTGGTTCTATCAGGTTTGAAGAAAAAAATAATAATTTTTTCATTGAACCATTTTTCCGATTATGGAGTATTGAAGATTCTGAAATTGAATATGCGGGCCGCGGCCTCTACGCATACGAACCAGAGAATACAACCGAAGAATATGGCATCAGCTTTGGTTGGAAATTCTAAAATCAAGCGGAAACACCGCACAAGGCGTGATATATTGAAAACAATCAATACTATCACGCTTTTTTTATTATCTCAAACAAATATCATTTCCTCAAACTCTATAGTTGGGATAAATCGGAATTATCCCAAACATAAATGCTGAAAGTTGACAGATTAAAAATAAAGGAATATAATTTAACCAGCACATTCAGCACATTGACAATATTAATTTATATAAGGAGATTAACAATGAAGGATTTTGGAAACGGCCAATCTGTATTTAACAACATTGCAAGAGAAAAAAGAAAGCTAAGGTGCGATTGCGCTCAGTGCGAATTCTGTGAAGCTAAATTAGCTAATTTTGTTGCTTTAAAACGCCTGTCTTCTTTGATGAAAAAGAAAAGCATAGTACCAGCAACAGTTATCGCTAATAAACTGCTCAATCCGGGAGAAGAAAACATAGAAGAAATTATAGCTTCAACAGACAAAAAATTCGAAAGAATTGAAATAAAACAAATAAAACGTTTAGTTGCGAAACTAAGGCAATGTGAAAACAAAAAAGAAGTTATTGAGATGTTTAAAAAAATCTCAATATGATATCTTTAGCCCTTTAAAACCAAAGGGCTTTTTTATTAAACCAAAACCCCCGCCATGACGGGGGTACGGTTCGAACCGAGAAACTATATATTTGTTCTATTTTCCAAATGCTTCGGCATCTGCCTTTCCAACAATTCTAAACATTTTTGTACCACATGAAGGGCAAGTTCCTGAAATAGCAAATCTCTTTACCTTTCCCTTCCCTTTCATTGAAACAAGTTTAGGGCTTTCCATCTTTACATTCTTCTTTTTACACTTTACGCAATATCCTGTGTAATCCATGGTATTATGTATTTAATTCTTTTAATACGACCTTTATCCTGTAGAAGAAATTTGACAAGATTTTCTTTTAGAAAATCTAATTGCTATAAGCAGTCAAATTTTCTCTACAGGATTTAAGAGTTAAAATAGTTATTAACACCTTTATTATAGCTTAAATTAAGCAAACAGGGTAGTCAAGTAATCACCCCTCCTCCTAAAACCTGGTCTTTTGAATAGAAAACAACTGACTGGCCAGGAGTTATGGCTCTCTGGGGCTTGAGAAAAACAACTTTGCCCTGCTTCTTAATTAGAGCTGAAGCAGGTTTATGCCTATACCTTATCTTTACCTTAACTTCTAAAGGAAGCTTGGGAGCTTTATCAATCCAATTAATATCTTTAGCAATCAATTCTTTCTTGAATAAATCCCTTTCCTTCTTAGTAATGATCAAAGCATTATTCTTAATATCCTTGTCTAAAACATAAAAAGGACCAGCTGGAAGGTTTATGCCTTTTCTCTGGCCAATAGTATAGAGAAATAATCCTTTATGCTGTCCAACAACCCCGTAGTTTGCGCCTCGGCGCAATACTATAGGACCTGGCTTGGGTTTAAGATGCTTTTTCAGGAAATCATTGACTGTTGTAGAAATGAAACAGGCTTCCTGGGATTCTGGAATATCAACAACTGGAAGCTTAAACTGCTTAGCCAGTTTTTTAACCTCTAGTTTGGTATATCCTCCCACAGGAAAAAGAGTCCTAGCCAGTGTTTTCTTATTCAGCTTCCATAAAAAGTAGGTCTGGTCTTTGTCTTTATCCTTGGCTTTAAAAAGCTTATCATGTTTAATCAAGGCGTAATGGCCAGTAGCAATGAAATCATATTTTAAAGAAGCTGTTTTCTCAAACAACAAACCAAACTTAATCTCTTTGTTGCAAACAACGCAGGGATTAGGAGTTAAGCCTAATTTAGAAGCTTTAATAAAGTAATCAACCACTTCCTTCTTAAATCTTCTTTTGAAGCAAAAAGTATAGAAAGGAATATTAAGCTTAGCTGCTACTAAACGGGCTCTTTCCTCGCTTTCGGGAGAACAACATCTATTAGTTCCTTCTGACCAGAACTTCATAAATACTCCTATCACATCAAAGCCGGCTTCTTTTAACAAGGCAGCAGCTACAGAAGAATCAACTCCTCCAGACATAGCTATTATTGCTTTTTTCATTCTTTTAATTTACCCTTTTTTCTCTTAAAAAACAAGAAAAAGACAGCTTTGAACAAGCTGCCTTTCTCTTCAAAAGCTGTTATTCTTCTTTATTCCTGAAGAATAGAGATATAACAGCTATGGCTGCTAAAACGAGAATTACTATCCAGCAGTATAAGCAGAAAGGACAAAGGAAGTAGTAAATAATCATCAAAATAACAGTAATAATAAGGAGATACCATCTTCTTCTCTTTTCCTTTACTGGATCTTCTCTCCTCTTTGAAAGGATAAACAAAGCAATCACAATAATAATTAAAGCCAATACTAGCCAGCAAAGATTCTCTATAGTAAAGAGGTCTCCGATAGCTGCTAATAGACCAACTGTTTCCATCTTTTCTTCTGGTTCAGTAATATCAAAAGTAAGCTCTGGTTCCGGTTCTGGTTCTGGTTTTGGTTCTGGTTCCGGCTCTGGTTGAGGCTCAGAAGCTGGCTCTGGTTGAGGCTCAGGAGCTGGTCCAGGACCTGGTTCTGGCTCTGGTTCTGGTTCTGGCTCTGGCTCTGGTTCACCGGTATTAAAGATTAATTCATCGCCTAAAATCTCTGGAGAAGCCTTGGAAATAGGCCTCCAGTAATAAATTGTATTAGGCAGTAATCCAGTAATTGTAACACTATGAAGCAAGACCTTTTCAGGATCCTCTTCGGTTGAATAAGCATAACCATACTTAGGAGCCTCTCCTAAGTCTGAATGAGGAACTGTGTCGTAAACTATTCTGCTGGTTGACAGCTTATTAGTCTGCCAAACAAATGTAGCTGAGAAATTATCATAACCTTCAACTCCTTCGTTAAATATTCTTAAGGCAATAATGGCTACACCACCACCGCCTCCACCGCCGTTTCCGCCGTTTCCACCACTAGAATACTCACAACTTCCATCATTTTCTGTGGCTAAAGGATTGAAATTAAGAGCTCCGGAATCAGTACAGCCATAAACAATCTCGTATTCACAAAGATCATTATTTTCTATTGTTGCTTCAGGGTCGTAGTTTTCTGCTTCTGGGTCCATACAGCCAACAATCTCTTCTGGTGAAAGATTACAAGACCCGTCATCTATTACAGCGTCTTTGTCATAATTTCTCGCTTCTGGATTAGTACATCCTAACTTTCCATACTGATTAAGAACAATTAATGTTCTGTCTGGTCTTGATTGGCTAAGGACAATTTCTCCATCAACATTATCATCATTTATGTCAAATGGAAGCAAATCATCTAAACCATTAACAGTTGTGGTAAACTGGTCATTATATAAAGGAATTTCCCATCCTGTTTCAGGATAGACTTCTTCTTGATACAAATGGCTTCCAAATTCTAAACCA
>CAYOZF010000005.1:0-28300 GCA_964408385.1 uncultured Candidatus Saccharibacteria bacterium
TATAAAATAAAATGATTTTTTTAATTTCATTTCTACTTTCTTTATTCCTCACTTTTATCTTTTGGAAACTGGGTGAGAAATACAAGATTTATGATGAAGCGAGCAAAGACCCTTTAAAGATTCACAAAAAGTCAATTCCTTGTCTTGGCGGTTTGGCCATGGTTTTGACTTTAATTATTATTCTGTTTATTCAATACAATAGGGAGCTTTTATTTATAATTGCCTCTGGATTACTGGTTTTCTTTCTCGGTTTTAAAGATGATTTAAAATGGAGGGACAAATTCAGGATAAAAAGAATTTACAAATTCTTATTTCTCGTCTTGGTTTCCTTTTTGTCAGCCTTTATTCTTTCTTCTGCCGGCCTAAGTATTAAATTTATGCCTGGACTGGAATTAATCTTGACTTTTCTCTGTATTTTTATTTTAATTAATGTAGTTAACTACCAGGATGGAATGGATGGGATGGCTGGAGGAACAACAATTATTTCCTTAATCGGCTTTTTCTTTCTGAGCATTACCCTTAACAGTGGTTTGGGTTTGGCTCTTTCCCTGGTTTCAATTACAGCAGTCTTAGGATTTTTTGTCTTTAACTTCCCGCCAGCCAGGATTTTTATGGGTGATTCCGGAGCCTATTTTCTAGGTTTTATTCTTTCAGTTTTAGTAATGATATTATTAAAACCTTATGACCTTTTAGGCGCTCTAGCAATGGCTTTCATTCTGGGATTACCGCTTTTTGACGGAGTCTATACAAATATCAGAAGATTATTAAACAGAAAGCCAATATTTTTAGGAGACAGAGAGCATTTTTACGATAAAATGCTTAAAAAGGGATTTTCAGCAAGAAAAACAATTTTTCTTTCTTATTTATTACAAACAATGTCAGTTCTAATAGGCTTGTTAATTTATGCCTGAAATACCTTTATCACAACCTGATATTACTGATTTAGAGAAAAAAGCAGTTCTTGAGGTTTTAGAAACTCCTTGCTTAACTCTGGGTCCAAAAGCTGAAGAGTTTGAGAGAAATATTGCTGAATATGCTGGCAGGAAATATGCTGTAGCCGTAAACAGCGGAACATCTGCTTTGCACTTGATAATCAGAGCCTTGGGTATTAAACAAGGAGACGAAGTAATTACCACCCCTTTTTCTTTTATTTCTTCTTCCAACTGTCTTTTATATGAAAGAGCCAAGCCAATATTTGTTGATATCGACCCTAAGACCTTGAATATAGACCCTTTGAAAATAGAAGAGAAAATTACTGAAAAAACCAAAGCAATTTTAGCTATTGATGTTTTTTCTCTTTCTGCTGACTGGGACAAACTAAAGGAAATTGCTGAAAAGCATGAGATTCATTTAATAGAAGATTCAGCCGAGGCTTTGGGCTCTGAATACAAAGGGAAAAAGTGCGGCAGTTTCGGCAGGGCTAGTATTTTCAGTTTCTTTCCCAATAAGCAGATTACCACAGCTGGCGAGGGCGGAGTAATCTTGACTGATGATAAAGAAATTGCTGATTCTTGTTATTCAATGAGAAACCAGGGAAGAAGACAGGAAAGCAATAAGTGGCTTGAGCATGTTCGCCTGGGCTACAATTACAGGATGCCGGAAGTTTGTGCCGCCGTGGGCATTGTTCAGCTAAAAAGAATAAATGAGATTTTAGCAAAAAGGAATAAAGCAGCTTCTCTTTATAATGAAAAGTTAAAAGAGATTAAAGGAATTGAGCTTCCAGATAGTTCAGGCAGTTGGTTTGTTTATGTTATTAGAGTAGATAAGAAAGATGAGCGTGATAAAATAATCAAGCAGATGGTTGAAAAAGGAATTCAGTGTTCAAATTATTTTTATCCTATCCATCTTCAGCCTTTTTACAAAAAATTGTTCGGCTATAAAAAAGGGGATTTCCCGATTTCTGAAGATATTTCTCAAAGAACCGTTGCTTTGCCTTTTTACAGCAACTTGTCAGAAAAAGAGATTGAGTTTATAGTAGAAACATTAAAAGGATTCTTATGAGAAAACGAATAATCTTATTCTTGATTTTAGATATAATCTTGATCAGCCTGGCAGTCTGGCTGGCTTTTGTTCTGCGTTTTGAAGGAGAGATTCCGGCCCAGTATATAAACCAGGGTATTTTATTCAAAACAGTCTTTTTAGTTCTGCTTTTTACTATTTCTTTTTTCTATATTTTTGAACTCTATTCTTTTCATTGGTCCTATGTCAGTACTGCTGAATTAGTTTCTTTGTTTGAGGCAGTGGCTTTAAGTTTTGGTTTTTCAGCTGTTTTAATCTTTTTTATAAGAACAATTGAGGGATTTCCCAGGTCCGTCCTTTTTATTGCCTATTTTCTCATTTTTATTTTTAGCGGAGGGATTCGTTTTAGCAAAAGAATATACTTACAGGTCTATAAAAAACAAAATATAGCTGAAAAGGAAAAAACTTTAATTGTTGGAGCCGGAGATGCCGGAGAAGAAATATTAAGAAGCATTTCAGCTTCAGACAGCTATTATCTGCCCTCTGGTTTTGTAGACGACAGTTCTGTTAAACAGGGAATAACAATTCATGGATTGAAAGTTCTCGGCAGAATTAATGATATTCCCAGGATAGTTAGAGAAGAAAAGATAGAGCAATTGATTGTTGCCTTGCCTTCAGCCGGTTCTCAGGCCATTAAGAAAGCTGTTAAAATAGCCAGGCAGGCTGGTTTGAGAAAGATTAAAATTGTTCCTCCTTTAGTAGAAATCATCAATAATCAGGCCTCTATTAAACAGCTTAGAGAAATTAAAATAGAGGATTTGCTGGGTCGGGAAGAGATTGTTTTAGATACAAAATCAATTGAAGATTTTATTCATAATAAAAAGATCCTAATTACTGGGGCAGCTGGTTCTATTGGTTCTGAATTATCAAGGCAGATAGCTAGGTTTAAACCTTCTTTGCTTTTGCTTCTGGATCAGGATGAAACTGGAATTTTCAACATCTCCAAGGATTTCAGGAATCTGGAAATAAAATCCTTAATTGCTGATATTACAGATAGAAATAAAATAGAGCAGATTTTTAAAGATTATAAGCCAGACATAGTTTTTCATGCTGCTGCTTACAAGCATGTTCCTTTGATGGAAGAGCAGCCAGATGAAGCAGTAAAGAATAATATTCTTGGCACAGTTGTTCTTGCTAAAACAAGCTTGAAATACGGGGTAGAGAAGTTTATTTTTATTTCTACTGACAAAGCGGTTAATCCAAGCTCGGTGATGGGGGCAACCAAAAGAATAGGGGAGATGATTTGTCAGAGCTTGAATCAGAAAGATTCTACTAAGTTTATTTCAGTGCGTTTCGGTAATGTTCTGAACAGCCGGGGGAGCGTTGTCCCTGTTTTTAAAGAACAGATTAAAAAAGGCGGTCCAGTTGAAGTAACTCATCCAGAAATGAAAAGATATCTTATGGTTACTTCAGAAGCTGTCTTATTGGTAATGCAGGCAGCTGCCTTGGGAAATGGGGGAGAGGTTTTTGTCTTGGATATGGGTCAACTAATTAGTATTCTAGATTTAGCGAAAGAGCTGATTAATCTTTCTGGGTTTGAACCAGACAAGGATATCCCCATTGTTTTTACAGAGCCAAGACCAGGAGAGAAGCTTTTTGAAGAAATTCTTACTGCTGAGGAGGGAACTGTTGCTACTGAAAATAAAAATATCTTTAAGGCAAAACTTTCTAAAGTTGATGAAGATAAACTTTATTCTGGTTTAGAAGAACTGAAAAAAGCAGTTGTTCTTTCTGACAAGAAAAAGATAAAAGATATTTTAAAAACTCTTGTTTTTTCCTACAGGCCTTTTTCCAAAACCTGAAATATGTTAGACTAAAGTAAGATGAAAAAGAATTTTAAGATAATTTTTGTTGTTTCTGTTTTATTTGTGTTTCTGCCTGTTTTTGTTAAAGCAGTCTCTTTAGGAGAAAAAGAGAATTTTTTTATTGATTCTGATTATGATTTGCTTGGACGAGAACAAATATCAGCTACTTTACAGAGAATAGGCAATGATGCTTATTTCTATATTGATGACGATTGGTGGAAAGGCTTGGATAATTCAGAAAGAACAGAAGTTAAAGACTGGCTTATGATTTTGGATAATGAATTTCATTCTAGGATTTATCCTATTTTAATTTCTAAATTCGGATTGGAGTGGAGACCAGGGATTGATAAAGATGCACGCATTACGATTCTTATTCATTCAATGAGAGAAGAGGCCGGTGGTTATTTTTCTGCTAAAGATGAATATCCAAAGATTCAGTTTCCTGAATCAAATGAGAGAGAAATGATTTATATTAACGCTAATCATGTTACTGATCCAATAGCTAAAAGTCTTGTTGCTCATGAATTTATGCATTTGATTACTTTTAACCAGAAAGAGAAAATTAGGGGAGTGTCGGAAGAGGTTTGGCTAAACGAGGCAAGAGCAGAGTTCACCTCTACTTTGCTTGGCTATGATAATGTTTATCAGGGAAGTAATTTAGAAAAAAGGGTAGAGACGTTTTTGGAAAATCCCTCTGATTCAATAACCGAATGGAAGGGGAAAGAAGCAGATTACGGAGTATTAAATGTTTTTACCCAGTATTTAGTTGACCACTATGGAATAGAGATTTTATCTGATTCTTTGAAAAGCCAGAAGACAGGAATAGATTCGTTGAACTATGCCCTGCAATTAAATGGCTTCGAAAAAAAGTTTAGCCAGGTTTTTACTGAATGGACAATAGCGGTTGTAGTTAATGATTGTTCTTTAGGCAAGTATTACTGCTATAAAAACAAACATTTACAGAATTTACTTATTAAACCATCCCTTAATTTTCTTCCTCTTAACGCGAAAAGTACTTTAGGTGTTTCTCAGTCTACCAAAAACTGGGCTGGCAATTGGTTTAAGCTTATTGGAGGCAGTGGGAGTTTAAAAATTGAGTTTATTGGTAATCCAGAGAACTTATTCAAAGTTTCTTACATTGTAAATAGTTCATCAGGACCCACAATTAATTCTTTTTCGCTTAATGAATATCAAAGAGGAGAGATTTCAGTTTCTGGATTAAATAAAGATGTGAATTCAATAATTATTATCCCAACAATTCAGAGCAAAACATCAGGTTTTTCCAGTAATGAAATACCAGTTTCTTATTTCTGGTCTGTTTCGGTGGCTGATGAAGAGCAGGAAGTGTCTAAGTATTTAGAAAAGCCTGTTTTCCAGATGTCTAAAAATGAGATTCTAAACAAAATAGTAGAGATTGAAGATTTATTAAACCAACTTAGGACCCGATTGAATGCTATAAACAATCCTTTTGTTCCTGAGCCTGTTTCCTGTAATAGTTTTAACC
Organism: uncultured Candidatus Saccharibacteria bacterium; assembly: GCA_964408385.1. GTDB lineage: Bacteria > Patescibacteriota > Minisyncoccia > Minisyncoccales > GWA2-38-27 > CAYOZF01. The sequence goes on from CAYOZF010000005.1 coordinate 5,329, forward strand.
AGAATCTGTTTTTCGGTCTGACAAATGACAGCAGAGTGAGATGCTTGCAGGAGTTTTTAAAGAACCAGGGTTCAGATATATACCCCGAGGGTTTGGTTACTGGTAACTTCCTTTCTTTAACTAGAGCAGCAGTAATTCGTTTTCAGGAGAAATATGCCTCTTCAATACTGAATCCTTTAGGTTTATTTAAAGGTACAGGATATGTTGGTCCAAACACTAGGGCTAAGATTAATAAGCTATTGACCCCGTAAGAAACAGTCCGCCCTAAAGACTTTCGGCGCGTAAGCGCAGGCGTGGTTTCTAACGGGGTTGACAAAATAAAATAATTCTGCTAATATCCAATCAGTGGGTGAATAACCCTCTAAGTCGGCAAAAGTCCCGCTCTGCGGGCTTTTTGCTTTTTTTGTTTAAATATTATATAATTGGAATTGGGTCGGGAGGCTGTCACCCACTAAAGACTTAGTCAGGGGTTCACGCTCCCGACTCATTAATTATGGAGTTTCAAGAAAACATTTCTTTAGCAAAGCACACTAGTTTTAAAATTGGAGGCCCGGCCAGGTATTTTTTTATTGCTAAGAATAAAGAAGAATTAATTGAAGCAGTTAAACAGGCAAAGAATTTTAATTTAAAGTTCTTTATTCTGGGAGGAGGAAGCAATGTTCTGGCTTTGGACCAGGGTTATGACGGTCTGGTTGTAAAAGTTAATTTAAGAAAATACTATTTTAATAATGATCTTTATGCTGAAGCTGGAGTCAGTTGGGGAGAGTTGGTAGGAGCAGCAACAGAAAAATCTTTAACTGGCCTGGAATGGACAGCTGGTCTGCCAGGAGTTGTTGGCGGGGCTGTTTACGGCAATGTCCAGGCTTTTCATGTTAGAATATCTGATATTGTTAAAGAGGTAGAAGCTTTTAATCCAGAAGATTTAAGCATTAAGAGTTTTTCAAGAAAGGATTGTCAGTTTTCTGAAAAGGATAGTGTTTTTAAAAAGAATAAGAGCTTGATAATTCTTTCCGCTGTTTTAGAAATAAAGAAAGGAGATAAGAAAGAGATTGAGAAGAAGATAAAAGAGCATCTTCAGTTTAGAAAAGAAAAACAGCCTCTGGGATATGCTTCAGCTGGTTCTGTATTTATTAATGTCTCTGATAAACCTTCTTCTTATTTAATTGATAAAGCTGGATTAAAGGGATTGAAAATAGGGCAAGCTCAGGTTTCAGAAAAGCATGCTGGTTTTATAATTAATTTAGGCGGGGCTAAATCCAAAGATGTTTTAGAGCTGATTAGGATAATTAAAGAAAAAGTAAAAGAGAAATTTAATGTAGATATTCAGGAGGAGATTCAGATAATAAAATAATTTATGTCAATATTAAGAAAGATTTTTGGAGATGCTAATGAAAAGTATCTTAAGAATCTCCAGCCATTAATTGAAAAGATTAATTCTCTGGAGCCTGAGTTGGAAAAGCTTTCTGATGAGCAGTTGAAAGCAAAGACAAATGAGTTCAGGCAGAGATTAGAAAAGGAAACTTTGGATGATATACTTCCAGAGGCTTTTGCTTTGGTCAGAGAAGCTTCAAAAAGAACACTTAAACAGAGGCATTACGATGTTCAGCTCATTGGAGGAATTGTGCTTCATCAGGGTAGGATTGCTGAAATGAAGACTGGAGAAGGAAAAACATTAGCTGCTACTTTAGCTATTTATCTTAATGCTATCCAGGGCAAAGGTGTTCATGTAGTAACAGTTAATGATTACTTAGCCAGAAGAGACTGTATCTGGATGGGCCAGATTTATTACTTGTTAGGATTGACAACCGGCTGTTTGAACCACGAGCAGTCCTTTTTGTATGACCCAGAGTTTAAAAAGCCTGATGAAGAGGAAGACAAGATTAGGGATGAGCTGGGAAGCTTTAAAATAATAGAAGATTTTATCAAGCCTGTTTCCCGAAAAGAAGCTTATTTAGCTGATATTACTTACGGTACTAACAATGAGTTTGGTTTTGACTATTTAAGAGACAATATGGTCTATAGTTTAAAGGATAAAGCTCAAAGAGAGTTTAATTATGCTATTGTTGACGAGGTTGACTCTATTCTGATTGATGAAGCCAGAACCCCTTTGATTATTTCCTCTCCAGAAGAAGAATCAACAGAAAAATATTACTTGTTTGCTAAATTAGTCTCCAGATTAAATCAGGAAGATTATGAGATTGATGAAAAAGTAAAAGCAGCTAGCTTTACTGAAGCAGGCCAGAACAAGATTGTTTCCTATTTGGGCAGAGATCCCTGGCTGGATAATGATATTGCTACTACTCATCAATTGGAGGCAGCTTTAAAAGCCAGAGCCTTATTTGAAAAGGACAAGGATTATGTTGTTAAATCAGGAGAGATTATTATAGTGGATGAATTCACTGGCAGGTTAATGCCCGGAAGAAGATGGTCCAGCGGTCTTCATCAGGCAGTGGAAGCCAAAGAAGGAGTTGAGGTTAAAAAGGAATCAAGGACCTTTGCTACTATTACTTTTCAGAATTATTTTAGATTATATGACAAGTTAGCAGGAATGACTGGAACAGCTGTTACTTCAGCTGAAGAGTTTGATAAAGTTTATTCTTTGGATGTCATTATTATCCCTACTAACAAGCCTTTGGTTAGAAAAGAGATATCCGACAGGATTTACAAGTCATTGGACGGTAAGTTTAAAGCAGTGGTTGAAGAGATTAAGCAAAGACATGAAAAAGGCCAGCCAGTTTTAGTAGGAACTGTTTCTATTGAAAGGAATGAGTATTTAGGCAGGTTATTGGATAAAGAGGGGATTAATCACAAGATTCTTAATGCCAAGAACCACGAGCAGGAAGGAGAGATTATTGCCCAGGCTGGTAGAACAGGAGCAGTAACCATAGCCACTAATATGGCTGGAAGGGGAGTGGATATTATCTTAGGGGGCAATCCCCCTCAGGACCAGAAAAATGTTGTTGAGTCAGGAGGACTTCATGTTATTGGGACAGATAGGCACGAAGCTAGGAGAATAGACAACCAGTTGAGAGGAAGAGCTGGCCGTCAGGGAGATCCTGGTTCTTCCCAGTTTTTTGTATCGTTGGAAGATGACTTGATGAGGATCTTTGGTGGAGACAGGATTAAAAGCTTAATGGAAACTATGAAAATTCCTGAAGATCAGCCCATAGAAACTGGAATGATTTCTAAAGCTATTGAATCAGCCCAGTCCAAGATAGAAGGCATGAACTTTGATGCCAGGAATCATATCTTGGAATACGACGATGTTATGAACAAGCACAGAGAGGTTTTCTATAAAAAGAGAAAAGAAGTCTTGGAAAGAGCTGATAAAGGAGAATTAAAAGAATATGTTTTAGAGATAACTAAAAAAGCAGGATTTTCAGAAGAGGATTATGAGAAAAGAGAAAAAGAAATGGGCTCAGATAATATGAGACAGGTTGAAAAGCTGGTCTGCTTGAAAGTCCTTGATACTTTCTGGATAGAGCATTTAGAAAATATGGGGCATCTCAGGGATTCTGTTCGTTTAAGAGCTTATGGCCAGCAGGATCCTTTAATTGAGTATAAAAAGGAAGGGCATAGAATGTTTCAGCATTTATTAGGAACAATTGATTCAACTATTGCTAATAATATCTTGAAAGCTGAGATAACTAAAGCTCCTTCCAGAAAAAAGGTTGGCTTGCCCACCGAAGCCCAAAGGGCGAAGGTGGGGAGGAATGATCCTTGTCCGTGCGGAGCGAAACATCCAGATGGCCGTCCAATAAAATATAAACATTGTCACGGGAAAAATAATTAAATTTTTTCTATAAAAGAGAATTAAAGGCATAAAAGAAATAAATAACTTCTATGCCTTTTTTATTTTGGATTAAAACTTTATTGCTTTGAAGCGCTGAAATAAGAAGCTTATTAAAAAAGCTATCGCTTAATTAATAAGTTTTTGTAATTTATAAATTATGGTGTTGATAGTGTTGACGGATTATAAATTATATGGTAACATGGTAATATGGAAAAATAATTCTAAAGTACGTTAAAATAATTCATTATATGGAGAGATAACGATGAGTAATGAAAGAAAGCATGTTCCAGAATTAGTTGTTGCAGGCAAAATAGCTTTTTTCTTCAATAGATACTTATTTCCTCCAGTGAAGCCCATTATAAGAAAAGAGCCAAGGATTGGAAGAAATGATTTATGTAGATGTGGTTCAGGGAAAAAAGCAAAAAAGTGTTGTTATAAAAAGACTTCCTAGCGGGGTCTTTTTTTATTTCTAAAACTATGGTATACTATTAATATATGTTTCATATATTAATAGAAGCGCTATAGTATCTAATACGAAAACAAGTTTTCCATTAACATGTCGAAAAGAGGTTTTTTAATTTTGATTGGGATTATTATTCTGGCTTTATTAGCTGTTAATTTAAGCTATCCTAAATACCTTAACCAGGGTGTTGATTTTGTTAATGCTAAGGTTGGGTTTAGGTTTCCTCATTTCTGGGATATTCCTTTTAGATTAGGCCTTGATTTGCAGGGAGGAACTCATCTTTTATACGAAGCTGATTTGTCTGGCATTGAAAAAAAGGATTATTCTTCTGCTATGCAGGGCTTAAGGGATATTATTGAGAGAAGAGTTAATATGTTTGGAGTGGCTGAGCCGATTGTCCAGACTCAAGAAAGCTCAGGCCAGTATAGATTAGTGGTTGAATTAGCTGGAGTAAAAGATCCGGCTGAAGCAATTAAAATGATTGGTCAGACTCCTTTTTTAGAATTTAAAGAGCAGAAAACAGAACAAGAGACCCAGGTTATTCTTAATAAGCAGGAAGAGCTTAACGGTTTGACTTATGAAGAAATGCAGCAGATAGAAAACTGGCAGTTGGCTTTTGAAGACCCTTATTTTAACTCTACTTCTTTGACTGGCCAGTATTTGGAAAAAGCTGAAATAGGGTTTGATCAGCAGACTGGAGTTCCTTTGATATTTCTTCAGTTTGATGACGAGGGCTCAGATTTATTTGAAGAGCTGACCAGAAATAATGTAGGCAAGATATTGGCTATATATATAGACGGAGTTCCTATTTCTACTCCAGTTGTTAATGAGCCTATTTCTGGAGGCAGAGCCCAGATTTCCGGCAGTTTCACTATTGACGAAGCCAAAGAATTAGCCAGAAATCTTAATGCCGGTGCTTTGCCTGTTCCTATTCAGTTGATATCCCAGCAGACAGTGGGTCCTACTTTAGGAGCAATCTCTTTGCAAAAAAGCTTAAAAGCAGGCTTAATCGGGTTCTTGGCTGTTATCATATTTTTGATAATCTTTTATAGAGTTCCTGGGTTATTGGCTTCTTTAGCCTTAGGAATATATATTGCCTTGATTCTCAGCTTGTTTAAGCTAATTCCTGTTACTTTGACCTTAGCTGGTATCGGAGGTTTTATTCTTTCTATTGGAATGGCTGTTGATGCTAATATCTTGATATTCTCTAGAATGAGGGAGGAATTAAAACAAGACAGAAGCTTTGCTGTTGCTTTAGAAGAAGGATTTAGGAGAAGCTGGCCTTCAATCAGGGACGGGAACATTACTACTTTGATTGTTGCTTTGATTCTTTTCTTTTTGGGAACCAGCTTTATTAAAGGGTTTGCCTTAACTTTGAGCATTGGTATTCTTGTTAGCATGTTTTCCGCTATATTTATTACCAGAAACTTATTAAGGATATTTGTTAATACCAGATTAGAAAATATTAAATGGATATGGAGATAAGATTTACTAAATACAGAAAAATATATTTTATTTTTTCCGGCTTAATGATTATCGCCAGCCTAGTTGTTTTGTTCGGTTTTGGCTTGAAGCCAGGCATTGATTTTACTGGAGGAACAATTATGGAGCTGGAATACCTTAATGAGAGACCGGCTAATAATGAGATTATGGCAATGCTTGAAGAGTTTAATTTAGGCACTATCTATGTTCAGCCTACTGGAGAAAAGGGAGTGATTGTCAGGATGGGCCATATTGATGAAGAAGTTCACCAGAATATTTTAAACAAATTAAGAGGAGCAGAAAACATTGATACTGGATCAGGTTTGGCAATGACTACAGTTAAGACCTTTATTGAAGAAACAAGATTTGAATCAGTTGGTCCGACTATAGGCAATGAGCTTAAGCAAAAAACCAATATTGTAGTAATAGCGGCTTTACTGTCAATGATTATCTATATTGCTTTGGCTTTTAGAAGAGTCCAGAGGCCTTTGAAATCCTGGCAGTACGGAATAGCCAGTGTTATTGCTTTGTTTCATGATGTTTTGATTCCTTTGGCTGTTTTTGCTGTTTTAGGGAAATATTACGGAGTAGAAATCTCCATCCCCATAATTACTGCCTTGTTAGCTGTTCTGGGTTATTCAATAAACAATACTGTTGTTGTTTTTGACAGGATTAGGGAAACTCTTTTAAGAAGAGGAGAGGAGTTTGAAGAGGTAGTTAATATCAGTTTGAACCAGACTCTTTCCAGGCAGATAAATACCTCCCTGACTACCTTGTTTGTTTCTGCGGCCATCTTCTTTTTAGGCGGAGAGACCTTAAAATACTTTGCTCTGGCTCTGCTTATGGGAATTATGGCTGGTACTTATTCCTCAATATTCTTAGCTGGTCCTATTTTAGTTGCCTGGTATAAATTAAGGCGCTATTGACAATATTTTTTAAAAATGTTTAAATAGATAAATAGAAGTTAATTAAACAAATATGAAAACAAGTTTTCTTTACAATGCGAAAAACAATTATCAAAAAGTATGTAATGATTTAATAAAAGGTCTTGACCAAAGAACCGCTGATATAATTGAGAGGCGTTTTGGCTTGAAAAACGGGGGAAGAGAAACCTTAGAGGCAATCGGCTCTACTTATAATATTACCAGAGAAAGAGTGCGTCAGATTGAAGCAGAGGGTTTTTCTAGAATAAAACCAAAAATAGATAAGGAAATTTTTAATACTTTTGAAAAAGCCCTGGCTAATTTCGGGGGATTGAAAAGAGAACAGGATTTACTTAAGGTTTTAGGCAATGATAAGTTTCAGAATCATGTTTTCTTTTTATTGGTTAATGCTGACAATATAGAAAGAATTCCGGAGGATGAGAGCTTTTATTCTTTCTGGACTATTAACAGCAATGCTATTAATGAAGCCAAGAAAGTGATAAAATCAACTATAGAGAGATTTAAAAAAGAGAAAAAGACTTTTTCCTTGAATGAGCTTTTGAACAAGCAGAAACTGAACAAGGATGTTTTTGTTTCCTATATTGGTATTTCCAAGGAGATTGAGAAAAACCCTGAAGACAAGTTCGGCTTGGCTAATTGGCTGGAAATTAATCCCAAAGGAATAAAAGACAAGGCTTATTTAGTCTTAAGAAAAGAAGAAGCTCCTCTTCACTTTACTGAAGTTGCTTCTCAGATTGAAAAACTGCCTTTTCCCGGCCATGACAAGATTCATACTGCTACTGTTCATAACGAATTAATAAAGGATGTTAGATTTGTTTTAGTGGGAAGAGGACTTTATGCTTTAAAAGAATGGGGCTATCAGTCAGGAGTTGTTAAGGATATAATTATTAATACCCTGAAAGATTCTAAAAAGCCCTTGTCAAAAGACGAGATCCTTAAAAAGGTTCTAGCTCAGCGTTTTGTAAAAGAAAATACAATTCTTTTGAACCTTCAGAACAGGAATTACTTTTTTAGAGATAATAAAGGAAAATATAGAGTTGCTTAAAATGTTTGATTCATTAAAAATCTTTATTCCCATACTTTCTCAAGTCTGGGATATTCTTAGGAATTGGGGGTGGCTATTATTACCTTTTATTTTATGGCCGCCTTTTTCTTTTCTCTGGCACTGGTGGAGGACAAGTTTATTTCTTAAGAAAACTAAGTTTATTTTACTGGAAATTAGGATACCTAAAGAGATATTAAAACCAATGAGAGCCATGGAGGTGGTAATGGACGGCTTATGGCAGATTCTTTTTGATGCTCCAGGCGACTTTTTTGAAAAGCATATTGACGGGAAAATAGTTCTTTCTTATTCTTTTGAAATCGCCTCTATTGACGGAGAGCCCCATTTCTTTGTCAGAATTCCTGCAGCTAGCCAAGATGCTGTTGAAGCAACTATTTATTCTCAGTATCCAGACGCAGAAATTTCAATAGCTGATGATTATACAAAACTTATTCCTAAAGATATTCCTAACAAGGACTGGGATTTATGGGGAGCTGACTACAAGCTTTTAATGCCAAACCCCTATCCAATCAAAACCTATCTCAAGTTTGAAACAGAAAGAGAAGCTTTGGAAGAGAAAAGAATAGACCCTTTGGCTATGCTTTTGGAATCAATAGCAAAAACAAAACCAGGAGAGCACTATTGGATTCAGATTACTGCCAAGCCAGTCAGAGGAGATATTGGAGGCTGGGAAGGAGTTCCCTGGCTTAAAGAAGGAGAAAAACTAAGAGATGAGCTTGCCAGAAGAGTAGACAAGACTACTAAAAACAGACCTTTAATTCTTGAAATGAGCGATGTTATGATTACTGGAGAGCCTCCAGGAGGAGTAAAAGAAGAAAAAACAGAACTGCTTCCTCCAGAAATGAAGCTTACCCCTGGCGAGCGGGAAATACTCGGCTCTATTGAAGCGAAAATGGCTAAAAGGGGCTTTTTGACAAATATTAGGTTTATTTATCTTGGCAGAAAAGAAGTTTTTTTCAAGGCTAAGCTTCGTTTTGCCCTTAGTTTCCTTTCTACTTTTACTACCCAGAATCTTAATGCTTTGTATCCTTATGGCCAGCCTTATCTCACCAAGGTGAAAAAGAGCTGGTTTTTACCTTTAAATCTTTTGATTAAACGAAGACTCTATCTAAGAAAAAGGAGCATATTCAGGAAATACTGCGGTAGACAGGATCCTTTATTTCCTAACAAGGCTAAGTGGCCTTCTAGCTTTATCTTAAATACAGAAGAATTAGCCACTGTCTTTCACTTTCCTGGCCGCAAAGTAGCTTCAGCTCCTTTTACTGGCAGAATTGAAGCTAAAAAAGGAGAAGCTCCTTCAGGCCTGCCTACAGAGTAATTCTTATTAAGTGAGCTTGTTAAAAATTAAGCAAAGTTTGTTAAAATGAACGATATTAATTTTTTTGCTGAAACTAATTTTCGGAATATTAAAAAGAAGTTTGGTATTAAGTCTGATGACAGACGCAGGCATGTTTATATTATCGGAAAAACTGGTATGGGTAAGACTTCAATGATTGAGAATATGGCTATTCAGGATATTCAGAACGGGAAAGGAGTCGGCTTTGTTGACCCTCACGGTGAAGCAGCAGAAGAATTACTTGATTTTGTTCCTTCCAGCCGAATTAATGATGTTGTCTATATCAACCCAGCCGATTTAAACTTTCCTGTTGCTTTTAATGTTATGGAGAGCGTTGGCTTGGAGCACAGGCATTTGGTAGCCGGCGGCTTGATGGGAGTGTTCAAGAAAATCTGGCCTGATGTCTGGTCAGCCAGAATGGAATACATTCTGAATAATTCTATCCTGGCTCTGCTGGAATATCCCGGTTCAACTTTACTCGGAGTTAACCGAATGATGTCAGATGTCGAGTTCCGCAAGAAAGTAGTTGAAAAGATTACTGACCCGGTTGTTAAATCCTTTTGGGTGAATGAATTTGCCCGTTATAGCCAGCGATATGAATCAGAAGCAACAGCTGCTATTCAGAATAAAGTAGGGCAGTTTATTTCAGCTCCTTTGATCAGGAATATTATTGGACAGGTTAATTCCAGTATTGATATGAGAGAAATCATGAATAAAAAAAAGATTTTGATTTTGAACTTATCTAAAGGAAGGATTGGTGAAGATAATTCAACTTTACTTGGAGCTCTTTTAATAACCAAAATCCAATTAGCAGCCATGTCCCGGGTAGACATTCCTGAAGAAGATAGGCAGGATTTTTATTTATATGTGGATGAGTTTCAGAACTTTGCCACCGAATCATTTGTTAATATTCTTTCAGAAGCAAGAAAATACCGCCTTTGTTTAAATTTAGCCCATCAGTATATAGCCCAAATGGATGAAACAGTAAGAGATGCTGTTTTTGGAAACGTGGGCACGCTTATTTCTTTCCGGGTGGGCGCAGAAGATGCTGAGTATTTGGAAAAAGAGTTTGTTCCAGAATTTACTGCGGCTGATATTGTTAATCTGGCAAAGTACAATGTTTATTTAAAACTAATGATTGACGGCTTGGCTGGTAGGCCTTTTTCAGCTTTAACCTTGCCTCCTTTTCCGAGTGAGGAAAAATCAAATAAAGATAAAATAATCAAAGTCTCCAGAGAAAAATACGGGACTCCCAGAGAGGAGGTAGAGGATAAGATTGTCAAATGGTCTGGTTTTGGAGAAAGAGTTGTTGATTTGCCCCAAAACCTTCTTTATGATGCTGTTTGCTCCAGCTGTGGAAAAGAAACTAAAGTAGTTTTTAAGCCAGACGGCAAAAGGCCTATTTACTGCAAATCCTGTCTTAAGAAAACAAAATCAGATTCTCAAAAGAGTGTTTCTTTGGAAAAAGCTATAAGCCAGGGTCCGGTTTCATTCAAACCGCAGAAAAAAGAAAGGAAAAAGGTTGATTTAAATGAATTAAGGCAAAGTCTTGACCAGGCTTTGAAAAAAGAAGACGATGATTTTGACGATCTTGAACATGAAGGCCATAGAGGATTTAAACATTAAAGGAAAAAGAGTTTTGGTGAGATGTGATTTTGATGTTCCTTTGGACAAGAAAGGGAATATTTTAGATGATTTCAGAATCAAGAAAGCTGTTCCTACTATTAAGTATCTGTTTAATAAAGGAGCTAAGCCTGTTTTAATGGGCCATTTAGGCAGGCCTAGAGGAAAGATAGTTGAACATTTGAAAATAGAACCAGTAAGAAAGAGATTATTAGAATTATTAGGCAAAAAGGTTGAGGTTTTAGAAAACTTAAGATTTGATAGAAGAGAGGAAGAAAATGATGACCAGTTTGCCAAGGAATTGGCTTCTTTAGGAGATGTCTATATTAATGATGCTTTTGCTGCTTCCCATAGGGAGCACGCTTCTATTGTCGGAGTTCCCAAATATCTGCCTTGTGGAGCCGGGCTTTTATTAGCCAGTGAAGTAAAAGCTCTTTCTATAGAAAACCCAGCCAGGCCTTTAGTAGCAGTAATTGGAGGAGCAAAAGTCTTGACCAAGATAAAAGTTATTAAGGAGTTTCTGGAAAAAGCAGACCATGTTATTATAGGAGGGAAAATAGCTAACTCTCTTTTAGCAATCAAGGAGGTTATTCCCAGCAATCATCTGCCCGAAGAAAAGGTTGTTTCGGAAGTTGAAAAGATTGACCTGACTTCTACCAAGCTTCACCTTCCAGTTGATGTTATTGCTTCTAAGGATGAGATTCATGCCAGGGAAAGAGCCTTGGCTAAGGTGGGTGAGGATGAAATGATGCTGGATATTGGGCCAGAAACCATTAAGATGTTTTCTAAGATTATTAAAGAGGCCAAGACTATTGTTTTTGCTGGTCCTCTGGGATATTTTGAAAATCCTTTGTATGAGAAAGGTACTAAAGAGATTAGTCAGGCAATCGCTGATAATATTAAGGCTTTTAAAATTGCTGGAGGAGGGGATACTGTTTCTGCTCTGGCTAAGTTCGGCCTATTAGATAAGTTTGAGCATATTTCTACTGGCGGAGGAGCAATGCTGGAGTTTTTGAGCGGGGAAGAACTGCCGGGGTTAAAGGCTTTGGAAAAAGATGGAGATTAAGAATTTAAAAAAAGCAGGTCTTCGGATTGCTAAAGCAGTGAAGAAGGGGGAGAAGATAATTATTTTTGGGGATTCTGATTTAGACGGCGTGGCTTCAGTTATTATATTAAAAGAATGTGTTAGAAACTTAGGAGCTAATGCCATTGTTTATTTTAGCGATAGGGAAAAGTACGGCTATGGTATAAATAAAAAATCTGTTGAGGATTTAAAAAAGTATGCTCCAGCTCTTTTTATATCCTTGGACTGCGGGATAGGTAATTTCAAGGAAATAGAGCTTCTTAAGAAGAAAAAGTTTGGAGTGATTATTATTGACCACCATGAGATTTTGGATGGAAAGCTTCCCAAGGCAGATATTGTGGTTGATCCTAAACAAGAAGGGGATAAATATCCTTTTAAGCAGTTTGCTAATGTGGGTATTGTTTTCAGACTAGCCAAGGTCCTTTTAAAGAAAAAGATGACAGATAACCTGAGAAAGGATTTCCTAGAGTTAGCTGCTATTGCTACTATTGCTGATATGATGCCCAAAACAGATGACAATGAAGAGATTATTATAGAGGGATTAAGCTCTTTGAGGGAAAGCTGGAGGCCGGGTATTCAGGCTTTGCTTTCAGTGGAGTCTATTAAAGACCTTTCTATTACCCAGCAGGTGAATAAAATGACTTCTCTTTTAAATATCAGGGATATTGAGAATGAGATGCCAGCTTCTTTCCGGCTTTTAACTGCTTTAAACAGCCAAGAAGCAGGAGAACTGGTTGAGCACTTATTGAAGAAAAGTATTGAAAAGAAGAAAAAGATAAAGCAAATAATTCAGGAGATTGAGGCCAGGATGTCTCGGAGCAAGGATAATATTGTTTTTGAAGGAAGCTCTGACTGGGAATTAATTTTACTGGGCATAGCTGCTTCTATAATTACCCAGAAGTCCCAAAGGCCGGTTTTCCTCTATTCCAAGGGAAAGACTGAAAGCCAGGGGAGTATCAGAGCGCCTTCCGGCTACAATGTAGTTGAAGCAATGAAGGGCTATTCCAAACATTTAGAGACTTACGGCGGTCATGCCAAAGCAGCCGGGTTTATGGTTAAGAATAAGAACCTTGATAAGTTTAAAGAGCATTTAATTGAGTATTTTGAACAATGAAAAAGATTATTATATATACAGACGGAGGTTCCAGGGGCAATCCTGGTCCCTCAGCCATAGGAGTTGTTTTCTGCAACCAGAAAGAGCAGAAGATAAAAGAGTATTCAGAATATTTAGGAGACAAGCTTACTAATAATGAAGCTGAATACAAAGCAGTTGTTTTTGCCTTGAAAAAGTTTAAGCTCTTGTTCGGCAAGGAGCTGGCTAAAAAAACAGACCTGGAGATAAGGTCTGACTCCGAGTTAATGGTTAAACAGCTTAATGGCCAGTACAAAATACTTGATGAAAAGATTCAGCCTTTGTTCCTGGAGATTTGGAACCTGAAGTTTGACTTCACCAAAATAAAGTTCAGGAAGATTCCCAGGGAAAGGAATAAAGAGGCGGATAGGTTGGTTAATGAAGCTCTGGATGGGAAAGCCAAAGAACAGAAGTTAATATAAATTATTCTCTCTAAATAAAAAAGGAGGCAACGACCAATTATGTGTCTCCTCCTTTTTTATCTTAGCAAGATAGTAAGCCGAATTCTGTTTTATGTGATCATCTATCTCTAGGCGAACTACTTTTTCCAAGAGCTTGAGTCGTATCCCGAGTTCTTGGTTTGTTCTTGCACTCAACAAGGATTTAGCCGTTTCACTCCCTGCTAGGCAGGGCATCGTCACTGTTCGCACCTCTATCCTTTTTCAAGGACGACAGCCTTATCAGCTGTTGCTTTTTAGATCCCATTGGGAAATGAGTGTTCGGACTTTCCTCTCCTTTGCAGGAGCGATCACTCATCTTGCTAAGACACTTGTAATATAACAGAAGCAAGCAGGTTTGTCAACCCCCATCTTTATTTTAAAGGCGGGGGTCAAGGGGGTGGTTGAAACAAAAGGGTGAAAATAGTAGAATTAAGATATGGGATTAATGAAGAAATTAGGGCTTTTATTTTTAGCTGGAGAAATAATCATCTTTGTTTTCTTTCTTTATTCAGAGATTAAGGATATTAATAATCTAACTAAGGTCTCGTTTTTTTATTCTAAAAAAGAACCTGTTATGTTTAACCCAGACGAGATGGTCTGGAAACAAGCAGTTCTTGATGCCCAGTGGTCAGAAAGAGACGCTCAGACAGTAGATGTCTTTAATAATAAGTTCTGGCTGGTTGGAGGAGTAGGAGGCAAGGCTCCTGATTATTCCCAGAATAAGAGCGATATCTGGTCTTCTGCTGATGGAGAGAATTGGGAGCTAATTACTGATAAGGCTGTTTGGGGCACAAAAAGAGCTCATGCTTCAGTTGTTTTTCAGGGTAAAATATGGCTCTTAGGAGGAGTTGATGAAAAAGGCTATATTAATGATGTCTGGTATTCTTCTAATGGTTTAGATTGGGTTAAAGCTAAAGAGCCGGAATGGACTCCGAGAAAAGGTCATTCTGCTGTAGTTTTTCGGGATAAAATCTGGATAGCTGGGGGAGTGGATATTTACGGAGCAGTTAATGATGTCTGGTCTTCTCCTGATGGGGAGAACTGGGAACTGGTTATTGATGAGGCTCAGTGGTCAGCCAGGTATGATTTAACCTTAGCCAGTTTTAATAATAAATTATGGCTTACTGGGGGAGTAGTGCCCGGTCTTCCCGGAGAAAAAGATGTCTGGTCTTCTGATAACGGTAGGGACTGGGAATTAGTTGTTGAAGCTCCCTGGGCTGGAAGGCATGGCCACTGCCTCTTAGTGTTTAAAGACTATTTATGGGTTTTAGCTGGCTGGGATGGTGTTGGAAAAGGATATAATGATGTTTGGTATTCTTCTGATGGCCTGGATTGGCAGGAGCTGGCTGCTCAAAGTAATTGGGCTGGCAGAGAAGATGCTAACTGCGTTGTTTTTGATGACAAGCTCTGGATTATGGCTGGTATGGTAAGAAGCGGAGCCAGGAAAAATGATGTTTGGTATTTAGATTATGGAAACAATTGAAATAAAAAGGGAAAAATATCTTCGTTATCCAATAAAAACTCATTTTATTGGTGTTTCTGATAATCTTGATAATATTATCTCCCAGTATGTTCTGCCGGCTGCCAAAAAGAATGATATTGTTGTTCTCTGTCAGAAGATTATTTCTATTATTCAGAAGAAGGTAGTATATAAAAAAGATATTAAAGTAGGGTTCTGGGCAGGGTTTCTTTCCAAGTTTGCTATGAAAACCCCTTATGGATTTTCCGTAGGTAATCCCTATAAAATGCAGGTAGCTATTAATTTAGCTGGTCTAGCCAGGATATTTCTGGCTAGTTTCTGTTCAGGAATCTGCAAGCTTGTTGGAATAAGAGGAATATTCTACAGAGTAGCTGGTCATGAGATTAATCAGATAGACGGGTTTTACGGAGAAGCTTTTCCCCAGTATGCAGATATGGGTATATTAGGCATAAAGAACTGTGATGATTTGTGCAATGAATTAAAGAATAAATATGGTTTTGGTTTTGTAGTAGCTGATGTTAATGACTTAGGAGAAAATATCCTGGGTATTAGTACTGGCTTGGATAAAAAGCTTATCTTGGATATATTAAAAGATAATCCAGCTGGCCAGTCTAATGAACAAACCCCTATAATTATTATAAGAAATGTATAATAAAGTTTTAAACTCCCAAACAAGGAATATTACTTATGCTGCTGGGATATTATCTCTGGCTTCTTTAGTCAGCGGTCTTTTAGGTCTTTTCAGGGACAGGCTTTTAGCTGGTAGTTTTGGAGCTGGCAATGAACTTGATATTTATTATGCTGCTTTCAGGATTCCTGACTTTATCTCAACTGTTTTGGTTATGGGAGCTATTTCTGCTGCTATTATTCCTATCTTCAGCAGTTATCTGGTCCGTTCCAGGGAAGAGGCCTGGAGATTCTTTTCTAATCTTATTAACCTGTTTTTGTTCTCTTTAATAATAATCTCTGTAATCTTGATTATCTTCGTTCCCCAGATTCTTTCTGTGATTGTGCCCGGTTTTACTGGAGAGAAAAAAGAAGCAGCTGTTGCTTTGACCAGGATTATGTTCTTAAGCCCTATTCTTTTAGGTATAAGCAATATTATCTCTGGTATTATGAGAGTGTTCAGAAGATTCCTGGTTACTTCCTTGGCTCCGATTATGTATAATATCGGGATAATATTCGGTATTTTGGTCTTTGTTCCTTTAATGGGATTAAAAGGACTGGCCTGGGGTGTTGTTTTTGGGGCTCTGCTTCATCTGCTTATTCAGGTTCCCATTCTTTTTAAATTAGGGTTTAAGATCAAGAAGGTATTTAATTTCTTTGAGCCTGGTTTTCTAAAAGCTGTTAAACTGACTATTCCCAGGGCAATAGGTCTGGCTGCCGGTCAGATAAACTTAATAGTAATTACAGCTATTGGCTCTACCTTGGCAGCTGGAAGCATTGCTGTGTTTAATCTGGCTAATAATCTTCAAAAACTTCCCATAACCCTGGTTGCAGTTTCTTTTTCTACAGCTGCTTTTCCCTTCTTCTCTTTGTACTTTTCCAGGAATAACAAAGAGAAGCTGATTAATAAATTTTCTTCTGTTTTTAGGCAGATTCTTTTTTTAATTATTCCTGTCAGTATTCTAATCTTTATCTTGAGAGCCCAGATAATCAGGGTTATCTTGGGAACAGGAAAGTTTGGCTGGGCTGATACTCAGCTGACTGCTGCTTGCTTAGGCATTTTCAGCTTTGCTATCTTTGCTTATGGCTTAGTGCTTTTGGTGTCCAAGACTTTTTATTCTTTTCATAATACCAGGATACCAGCCGTGGTAACTATGCTGACTGTGGGCCTGAATATTGCTCTTTGTTATTTCTTTATCTGGATTCTGGGGTTTGAGAATAGTTTTCAGCAGTTTGTGATTGGTTTTCTTGATCTGCAGAGAATAGCAGAAAGTTCAGTTGTTGGTCTTCCTCTGGCTTTGGCTCTTTCCGGCATATTCCAGATTAGTTTGCTTTTAATTCTTCTCTATATTAAGATAGGGGATTTCCGGATAAAGCAGATAATTGAATCAGGAATTAAGATATTAGCTTCCAGTATTCTACTGGGTTTTGCCTGCTATATTGTGCGTCAGGTTGTGGCTGGATTTGTTAATATGCAGACCTTTATCGGAATATTTATTCAGATGTCTTTAGCTGGCCTGGCTGGAGTCGGTGTTTACATTTTAGCTGCTTTTGTTCTAAAGTCTCCGGAGATAAAAGCTTTGAAATCAGTAGTTAGTAAAAAGATAAATGGAGATTAAATCTAAAATCTACGTTTTTATAGATAGCCAGAATCTTAATTTAGCAATCCGTTCACAGGGATGGGTTTTAGATTTTGGAAGATTTAAGAAATATTTAGAAGATAAATATAAAGTTAAAAAGACATTTCTTTTTATCGGCTACGTTTCAGGCAACGAATCTTTATATACTTATTTACAAAAAGCCGGGTATATTGTTATCTTTAAACCGACTCTTAGATATAAAAAAGATGGAGAAATATGCGCTAAAGGAAATGTTGACGCAGAGTTAGTATTGCATGCCATGATAGAATATCCTAATTACGATAAAGCAATTATCGTTTCAGGGGACGGCGATTTCCATTGTTTAATAGAGTATTTAGAGAAAAAAGATAAGCTCGGAAGAATCATCATTCCAAACAGAAAAGCTTATTCTCAGCTTTTATGGAGATTTAGAAAATATATGGATTATATGAATAATTTGAGAGGTAAGCTTAAAAAGAGACCATAAATAAAAAGGGGCGTCGCTTTAAGGACGAAACCTTAAAGACTTTTCCCCTTCGTGATATTATCATTATAGCAAATTCAAAGAGGGTGTCAATAGCTAAAGATTATGGAAATTAAGAATTTTTGTATTATTTCCCATATTGATGCGGGCAAGTCAACTCTGGCTGACCGCTTTTTAGAATTGACTGGTTCAGTTTCTTCCAGGAAAATGAGGCCCCAGTTCCTGGACAGTATGGATCTGGAAAGGGAAAAGGGGATTACTATTAAGCTTCAGCCTTGCAGGATGAAATACAAGGATTATATTCTAAATCTGGTTGATACTCCGGGCCATGTTGATTTCTCTTATGAGGTTTCCCGCAGTTTGGCTGCAGTAGAAGGGGCTGTTTTGCTGGTTGATGCTGGCAAGGGTATTCAGGCTCAGACCTTGGCTAATCTAGAACTGGCTCAGAAGCAGAACCTGGTTATTATCCCAGCTGTTAATAAGATAGACCTGGCTCAGGCTGATGTTGAGCAGGCAGTAGATGAATTAGCCAAGCTTCTTAAGATTGAGCCAGAAACAATTATCAGGATATCAGCTAAGAACGGGACTAATGTTGACCAGCTTCTCCAGGCAGTTATTGATAATGTACCTAGTGCTAAGATAAATAAGGATAATTTCCGAGGCTTAATCTTTGATTCTGTTTATGACCAGTATAAAGGAGTAATTGCCTATATCAGGGTTGTTGACGGAGAAGTTAAGAAAACAGACAAGATAAGATTAATAGCAGGCAAGGTTTCCAGTGATATAAAAGAGATTGGTTATTTTGCTCCAGAGCTTGTTCCCCAGGATAAATTATGTTCAGGAGAAATAGGCTATATTGCTACTGGGATTAAAGAGCCGGGTAAGATCAGGGTCGGGGATACTATTATAGTTCATTCCGCTCCAGCTTTGGCTGGATACAAAGAGCCAGAGCCAATGGTTTTCGCCAGTCTGTATCCGGAAAACCCTGATGACTTTGATATATTGAAAGATGCCCTTTCCAAGCTGAAGCTTAATGACCCTTCTCTGGTTTTTGAGCCGGAGACAAAAGAATCATTAGGCAGGGGATTCAGGTGCGGTTTTCTGGGGACATTACATGCTGAGATTATTTCTGAAAGGATTCAGCGGGAGTTTGATTTAAGTTTAGTTATTTCTTCTCCTTCAGTTGTCTATAAGGCAGATAATAAGTTTGTTTATTCAGCCAGTGACTGGCCTGATTCTGCTGATAAGAAGGAAGAGCCCTGGGTTAATCTGGAAGTGATTACTCCGGGAATGTACTTGGGCAAGATTATTGATGTTTTAAAGGGTCTTAGGGCTGATTATCTGAAAACTGATTATTTAAGCTCAGAAAGGTCTGTTCTTATTTATGAGATTCCTTTAAGAGAGGTTATTGTTAATCTTTATGACAAGATTAAAGGAGTAAGCCAAGGTTATGCTTCAATGAACTACCGATTTATCGGGTTTAGGCCCTCTGATTTGGTTAAGATGGATATTCTTATAGCCGGGGAAAAGCATAGTGCTTTTTCCAAGATAGTTCCTGAAGAAAAAGCTTATTCAGAAGGCAAGGTTCTGGTTAAGAAGCTTAAAGAAGTTCTGCCTTCACAGCAGTTTTCCGTGGCTCTGCAGGCAGTTATTGGAGGCAAGATTGTTGCCAGGGAAACGCTTAGAGCCAGAAGAAAGGATGTTACTGGTTATCTTTACGGAGGGGATTATTCCAGAAAGAGAAAGCTTTTGGAAAAGCAGAAAAAGGGCAAGAAGCTCTTAAAACAAAAAGGCAGGGTTAGAATTCCTGCCAAAGTGTTTCTTGAAGTTTTCAAGACTTGATGCTAAGATTATTAAAACAAGTTTTAGAAATTTGTAAATAAATTATTAACGGAATAAAGGGGTCATCAATAAAAAAATCATGCTGAGGACAATCAGGCAGACTAGGACAATCCAGATAATTCTAAATGTTTTTCTTTGTTTCATTTCTTTATGATAACAAAAAAGAAAAAAAATGTAAAAAAGATTATTTCTTCAGGTTTATTTGTTATTGCTGTCTTGGCAGTAATAATCTTTCTGGTTTCTACTAACTGGAAGATTAACCAGAGAAGGAAAGAGCTTAAAGAAAAAGCTGATATTCTGAAACAGCAGGTTGAGGAGCTGGAGCAGAAGAACAGAGAGTTAAAAGAGAAAAAAGCTGAAGCAGAAAGCAGTGATTATCTGGAAGAAGCAGCTCGGGAACAGCTTGATTTAAAAAAGCCAGGAGAAGAAGTAGTTGTTATCCAGAAAGAGGAGGAAGAAAAGGAAGAAGAGGTTCAGCAGGAAGAAATGTCCTGGTGGGAGAGATTTAAAAGTATTTGGACGCGGGATTAGTATAATGGCAGTACATAACCTTCCCAAGGTTAGGGCGCCGGTTCGATTCCGGTATCCCGCTCAGTCAGCCGGAGTAGCTTAATGGTAAAGCAGTCCCTTCGTAAGGGAAAGATTATCGGTTCAAATCCGATCTCCGGCTCATATATTCAATCCCATTAATTAATGGGATTTTGATTTTTATCTAGAATTATGTTAAATTAAATATATAATACCATTAAGTTATGGATATTGAAGAAGTAAAAATACAAGATCTGGAGGAAAAAGTTCATTACTTAATGGACTGTCTTTGACATTAAGGGCAAAGAGAAGAAATTAAAGGATTTAGAGAAAAAGAATGACTGGAAATTAGGTCAGGAGATATCTGACTTAAAAGAAGAGATCGATGGTCTTAATGGTCTGGAAAAGGAAATAAAGGAGATAAAAGAGATGGAGAAAATAGCTGATGAGGATATGGTTTCAGAGATTCAGGAGAAGCTTAAGGAGTTGAAGCTCAAGATAGATAAGGAAGAGACTAAAGCTTTTCTTTCCGAGAAGTATGACAAAGGTAGTGCTATTTTAGAAATTTATTCAGGAGCTGGAGGAGTAGATGCCCAAGATTGGGCAACCATGCTCTTAAGAATGTTTAAAAGGTATTGTGAAAGCAAGGATTTTCAGGTGAAAGTAATTGACCAGTCATTTGGAGAAGGAGGAGGCCCGGAAGGAAGAATAGGCACCAAATCAGCTGTTCTGGAAATAAAAGGCAGATATGCCTATGGCTTGTTAAGAAAAGAAGCAGGAGTTCACCGTTTGGTCAGGCAGTCTCCTTTTTCTGCTAAGAAACTGCGTCATACATCATTTGCTTTAATAGAGGTTCTGCCGGAGATAGGCAAAGAGGATATTGAAATAGATATTAAGGATGAGGACTTGAAAATAGATAAGTTTAGGTCATCTGGTCCAGGAGGCCAGAATGTTAATAAAAGGGAAACAGCTGTTAGGATTACTCATATTCCTACTAATATTAGTGTTTCTTCCCAGTCAGAGAGATTACAAGGTCTGAATAGAGATAAAGCAATGAAGATTCTTTATTCCAAGCTCTATCACCTTAAAGAGCAGGAGCAGGCTAAGGAATTGAAAGAGATTAAAGGAGGGATTACTTCTGTTAGCTGGGGAAACCAAATCAGGTCTTATGTGCTTCATCCCTATAAAATGGTCAAGGACTTGAGAACAGGGATAGAAAGTTCTAATGTAGAGGATGTCTTGGACGGGGGCTTAGACCAGTTTATTCAAGAGGAGATTAAACATGATTTCAATAAAAAACCTAAGTAAAATATATACTTCCAGGTTTGATCAGAGCAGAATAAAAGCTCTGGATGATGTTTCTTTTGAAATAGGGGAGAAGGAGTTTGTTTCTTTAGTAGGGAAGTCAGGAGCAGGCAAAACCACTCTTTTAAAGATGATTCTGGCTGAAGACAAGCCTGATGAAGGAGAAGTGCTTTTCCAGGGTATAGATGTTAATAGGATTAAGAAGTCCCAGCTTCCCAAGCTAAGGCAGAGAATAGGAGTTGTTTTCCAGGATTACAAGCTTTTTCCCTCCAAGACAACTTGTGAGAATGTTGCCTATATTATGGAGGTAATGGGGGCTAAGCAGGAGGATATTGACAGGGATGTGCCCCAGATTCTGGAACTAGTTGGTTTAAAAAGCAAGATGTGCAACTTTCCTAATGAGCTTTCTGGAGGAGAAAAGCAGAGAGTAGCTATTGCCAGAGCTCTTATTCACAGGCCTGATGTTATTCTGGCTGATGAGCCCACTGGCAACCTAGATCCTTATCATACCAGAGGGATTATTAAGCTCTTGATAAAGATTTATGAGATGGGTACTACTGTTGTCTTGGCTACTCATGATAAAAATGTTATTAATAGCTTGGGCAGGAGAGTAATTACTATAGATGATGGCAAAGTTATCAGGGATGAAGAAAAAGGTAGATTTATTTTATGAAGCTAAAGCTTCTTAACATATGATGACTTCAATTAAAAGAATAATAAGGGCTGGTTGGAGGGGTTTTTCCAGGAACATAGGCTTAAGCATTGCTTCTGTTTTTATAATGGTTATGGTTATATGTTTAGCTACCTTGCTTTTTCTCTTGAATCCCGTTTCTGATGTTCTGATTAGCAGTGTTCAAAAGAAGGTAGATGTTTCTGTTTACTTTAAGGAAGATGTTTCTGAAGATGAGATTATGGATGTCAGCGCGGAAATAGCTAATATCTCTGAAGTAAAGGAAATAGAGTATGTTTCCAAAGATGAGGCTTTAGAGATATTTATAGAGAGGCATAAGGATGACCCTGTTTTGATAGAGTCATTGGCAGAGGTAGGGTATAATCCTTTTCTGGATGCTTTGAATATTAAAGCCTGGGAAGCTTCCCAGTATGAGCAGGTGGCTAATTTCCTGGAAACAGGTGTTTTTCAGGGCTTGATTGATAATGTTGATTATTATCAGAGAAAGCCGGTTATTGATAAGGTATTTGCCTTGACTAGCGGTATTAACAAGATAGGTATATTCTTTGGCTTAGTTCTGGGTATTATAGCTGTTTTAGTGGCTTTTAACACTGTCAGGATAGCTATCCACAACTCTAATAAGGAAATCTCTGTTATGAGGCTGGTAGGGGCTTCTAACAGCTTTGTTAGGGGTCCTTTCGTGATTCAGGGCATTATTGTTGGCTTTATAGCTGCTATTATTACTCTTTTGATTACTTTTGGCTTATGTTATGGCTTTGATTCCAGGATAAATGCTCTGGCTCCGGAATTAAGCATCTTTAACATCTTTTTAAGCAATTTCTTTCTTTTATTCCTGATTCAGCTTGCAACTGGCATAGGATTAGGTATAATATCCAGTTACATAGCTATTAGGAAGTATTTGAAGATATAGCGCAGTAGAGAGTATTGCCGGATCGTCTAATGGTAGGACACATCCCTCTGGAGGATGGTATCTAGGTTCGAGTCCTAGTCCGGCAGC
>CAYOZF010000006.1:0-26602 GCA_964408385.1 uncultured Candidatus Saccharibacteria bacterium
CCCGCCAAAAAAATAGTTCTTTAAAATCTTTTAAAAAAGGAGGCATAATAATGAAATTTTCAGAGAGAGAAAGATTGTTTTTAGCTATTAGCGTTTTTATAATAATTAATTTAGGCGCTATAAATATCTATAAAGAAAATATTAATATTTTCTATCTAGTTTTATGTACTTTCTTATTAGCTTTAAGCTTGTTTTTTTACAAGAAATATCATAAGATTTCTGAGTGGCTAGCTTGGTTTTTAAGTATAGCTAGCATTGCTTTTTTCATGTTTACTGTAAATATTATAGTTTCATTATTGAAACTAACAAACACCGTTTAATAACGGTGTTTTTTATGCTTGACTTTCTTCTTCTAGAATATTAAAGTAAGTTATTGTTAAAAAGTTCGTTAATAATCGCATAATATATAGAAAGGAAGAGAAATGAATATAAAAAGGATAGATCCGCATGTGCATTGTAGAGACGGTAGTCAATCCTACAAGGAAACAATAGCCCACGTATTCGATATTGCAAATATTGAGGGCATTAAAAAAATTGTTGATATGCCTAATACTGACCCCCCGATTTTATATAGAAGCAATGTTGCTGAAAGATTGAAACTGGTTCCCGCTACACAAAGAGGAAATTATTTCCTTTATGTTGGTTTAACGTCTAACGAGGAACAGATAAAGGAAGCTATGCAGGCCTACGAGAATTTTCCAGAAGTTATCGGATTTAAACTCTACGCTGGAGAGTCAACAGGTAATTTAGGCATTATTAATCCTCAGGAGCAGTTCGAGATTTACGAAGTCCTTACTCGTTTGAAATACGAGGGTGTTTTGGCAGTTCATTGCGAGAAAAAAAAATTGCTGAGACCAGACCTTTGGAATATTCATAATCCAAAGAGTCATTCCTGGGCAAGGCCGAAACAAGCTGAGATTGAAGCTGTTAGAGATCAGGTAAGGTTTGTTAACCGGTCGCATTTTAGAGGCATTCTGCATATAGTTCATGTTTCCTGCCCAGAATCAGTAGCCTTGATAAAAGAGGCAAGGAAGAACATTAGAATTACCTGCGAAGCAACACCTCATCATCTTTTGTTTTCCGAAGAATTACAGGTATGTTCAGGAGGGCACTGTTATAAGGTAAATCCTCCATTAAGGTCATTGTCAGACATTGAAGCGTTGAGACATTGCGTGCTGCGAGGAGAGGTGGACTGGATTGCTACAGACCATGCTCCTCATGCTATGGGAGAAAAGATGTTTTCATCTAACCCTCCTTCTGGAATTCCATCCCTGTATATTTATGGAAAACTTGTAAACGAGTTTCTTCCAAAAGTAGGTGCTTCATCAGAATTAATTGAGCAGATGACCTATCATAACATTATTAAAGCCTTTGAAAATAAGATTGGAGGTGAAAAACAATGATAAAGCTGTCTAATGGACATGAATTTGAATATATGGTTGCTAGTGGCGCCTTAGGTTTTGATGGAAAAGGCTGGCCCTGGGAATGGCCTCTTCGTTGGATAGGCCTGCTAAACCCCTCTTTATTTACTATCGTTATCAAGACATTGACTTATTATCCCAAGAAAGGAAATTTACGATGGTATAACCCGCTTGGATGTATCAGACCAATGTGGGGAGGAGCCGTAAATTCTGTTGGCTTAAGCAACGAAGGAATTGATTGGTGGTGTGATAGAATAGCTCCAAAAGTAGATAGGAAAAGGGTTTCTTTAGTAGGTTCAATCTCCTCTGATAAAGTAAGCGAGCTTATTGCTATGGCGAAGAAGTTGGATTACTTTGATTTAGTCGCTTTAGAGATAAATTGGTCTTGTCCGAATACACAAGCAGATCTTCTACAAAATACAGAGAAGATAATAAAGAGTTGTTTAGCTGTAAAAGAGGTAAGCCGTTTCCCATTAATTCTTAAAGTTTCAGTGGTCCACGATGTTAAGTTAATTTTTTCTGGTATAGACAAGGGAATTATTGAGGCAATATCAATCAATAGTGTTCCTTGGAAAGTCATCTTTCCAGAAAAGAAAAGCCCGCTTGCTCATTTAGGAAGTGGTGGAGTTTCAGGAAGGATAGCCCAGCCCTTTACTTGGAAACTGGTAGAAGATTTAGCTTACTTAACCAAAATTCCAGTGATTGGTCCAAGTGTATGGGAGTTTGATGATGTCCAAAAATTAAGAAAAATTGGTGCAAAAGCAATAAGTTTTGGTTCAATATTTTTGACTCATCCTTGGCGTCCGACAATGTTTGTTAGAAAAGATTTGAAAATAAAGAGTTAAATAGAGCCGTTGAGAGTAATATCTTAACGGCTTTTTTAATTCAAGATTATATTTAGAATTCTTTAGCGAATCAAGATTCTGGCGAAGCCAGGTTCTTATTCACAGGTTTGGAGTTGATTTTAACTTAATTTTAAGGTAAAATAAGAACATACCTCGTTATTACTCGGTATAACCCTGATTCGCTAATGTATAATATTATATCTTGAATTAGAAGAATAAGATATGGATAAGATAGATGTAAAATCTCTAAGAAATAGGGCTGAAAAAGACCTTAAAAAAGCAGGCAATTTAAAAGAATTAGACCTGATTTTTAAGAATTATTTGGGTAAAAAAGGAGAAATTACCTCTATTTTGCGTTCTCTGAAAAAGCTTTCTGAAAACAAAAGAAAGAAAACAGGCAAACAGACCAATGAACTAAAGAGTTATTTAGAAGAAGAGATTAACAAAAAAAAGCTTTTGTTTGCCAAGGATATTGAGAAAAGAGAAGAATGGCTTGATATTACTGCGCCTGGAGAAAAACACTATATTGGCCATCTTCATCCCTTGACCTTGGTGAGGAGAAAAATAGAAGAGATATTCCAGGCCATGGGTTTTTCAGTAGTAACTGGCCCGGAAATAGAGAACGAGTGGTATAACTTTGATGCTTTGAATATTCCTAAAGACCATCCAGCCAGGGATATGTGGGATACTTTTTATTTAAAGAACGGAAAACTTTTAAGAACTCATACCAGTCCAGTCCAGATAAGGTATATGGAAAAGAATAAGCCTCCTTTCAGGATTATTGTTCCTGGAAGAATCTTCCGGCATGAGGCTACTGATGCCAGCCACGAGACCAATTTTTATCAGGTAGAAGGATTAATGGTAGGCAAGGATATTTCTGCTGCTAATTTTAAAGCAGTTATCCAGGAATTTCTTTCCAGGTTTTTTAACAAGAAGATTAAAACCAGATTAAGGCCCAGTTTCTTCCCTTTTACAGAGCCTAGTTTTGAAGTAGATATGACTTGTCTGGTTTGCGATGGAAAAGGCTGCAGCACTTGTTCCCAGACCGGCTGGATAGAATTAATGGGAGCTGGCATGGTTCACCCCAATGTTTTGAAAGCCGGAGGTATTGATTCAAAAAATTGGCAGGGGTTTGCTTTTGGTATAGGCATGGACAGGCTGGCTATGATGAAATACAAAATAAACGACATTAGATTATTTTATAGCGGTGATTTACGTTTTTTGAGACAATTTTAGATTGTTTTACCTGCCCCGTATATACTGAACGAAGTGAAGTATTATTCGGGGTTTAGGAGATTTAAGGTTTTTAAAGCAGTTTTAAAAAAAGAAAGCCTCCTTCTAGAAGAAAGAGGCAGGACAAAGAGCTTCGGAGTTATAATGTTGTTATTACCTTTGCTGTCACTCCGGAAAGATTGTTTGATCCAAAGGCTTGCATTACTCTTGCGTCTCGCGCGACAAGTTTTTCTTGATTTGATTGTTCCGGGTCAAGCTCTATCCTTAATTCACTTCGTGAACCAAGAAGATTAAATGGTATTTGTAGCTTTTGGGCTAACGTTCCTGCATTTTCTGCTTTGATAATAGCTAACTGTTTCATTTCCAACTCCTTTATATGGGTTTATGTAAATATGCAATAACTTTATTGTAATTATAGCAATTAATGACTATTTGTCAATATGATATTTTCTTATAATTGGCTAAAAGAATATGTCAAACTGCCCAAGCCAGATAAACTGGTTGAGCTTTTGAATATGCACGCTTTTGAGGTAGAGGGGCTGAAGAAAGTAAAAGGAGACTATATTCTGGATGTTGATGTCCTGCCTAATAGAGGGCCTGATTGTTTTTCTCATATAGGCATAGCCAGGGAAATAGCCGCTATTACTGGGTCTAAATTAGAGATTCCAGCTTCTAAGATAAAGCAAAGCAATAAAAGTAATTTAAACATTGAGGTTAAAGACAAGAACGACTGTTTGAGATACACGGCTAGAGTTATCACGGATGTGAAAGTCAAGTCTTCTCCTAGATGGCTTAAACAGAGATTAGAGTCTTGCGGTTTGAACTCTATTAATAATATTGTTGATATTGCCAACTACGTAATGCTGGAAACAGGCCAGCCTTTGCATGCTTTTGATTTAGACAAACTTTCTGGGAATAGGATTATTGTCAGAAGAGCTAAAAAAGGAGAAAAAATTACTACTTTAGATAATAATAAGTTTGATTTAAACAAAGATATTCTGATAATTGCTGATTCCCAGAGTCCTTTGGCAATAGCTGGTATGAAAGGAGGGAAAAAAGCTGAGATAGACAAGAAAACAAAGACAATTGTTTTAGAATCAGCTAATTTTAACTCCAGGCTTATCCGTCAAGCCTCTAAAAAACTGGGATTAAAAACAGATGCTTCCTGGCGCTTTGAGCATAAAATAGACCCTAATTTAACAGAGCAGGCAGTTAACAGAGCAGGAGAATTGATTAAAGGCAAAGTTTCAAAAATAATAGACTTTTATCCGAATAAACCTAAGAATAAAAGAATAAAACTAGATTTGAATTATCTTGAAAAGCTTTTAGGCATAGAACTTTCCAATAAACAAGTAGGGGATATTCTTAACAGATTAGGATTTAAATACTCTAAGAACACAGCAGAGGTTCCTAGCTTCAGATTAGATATTTCTATTCAAGAGGACCTAATTGAAGAAATCGGAAGAATTTACGGCTATGAAAAGATATCAGCTGTTTTTCCTGTTGCCTCTCTAATACCAGGAAAGAGAAATATGGAGACCTTCTGGGAAGATGTTAGCAAAAACATCCTAAAAGAGCTGGGCTTTACAGAGGTCTATAACTATTCATTTGTTGGAGATAGGGATTTTGCTGATAGTATTGAGCTTGAGAATCCGATAAGTTCAGAGCAGAAATACTTAAGGCCGAGCTTAATTCCTAATCTATTAAAGAATATAGAGAGGAATATTAATAGCTTTAAAGAAATTAAGATTTTTGAACTGGGAAAGATATTTACTAAAGAAGAAAAAAGAATGCTGACTGGTGCTACTACTAACAGCTTTTATCAAATAAAAGGAGCTGTTGATTCTTTATTAAACAAGCTGGGAATAAGCGATATTTATTATGATGAACACCAGGCAACTCCGGAAGACAGCAAAAGCTCTGTATGGCAGAAGGGGAAAACAGCTGAGATTAAAATTGCTGGTCAGGAAATAGGATTTTTAGGAGAGATTTCCTCTAAAGTATCCAAATATAAGGTTAATGTTTTTGATATTGATTTTGAGAAACTATCTAAGCTTTGTTCAGAAGAGCATGAGTACCAGCCTATATCCCAGTATCCTTCAGCTGTTAGGGACTTGGCTGTTTTAGTTCCGATGAGTGTTAAGGTTGTTGATGTTTTAAATGAGATAAATACTGTGGAAGAAAACTTAATCAGAGATGTTGACCTATTTGATATTTATGAAGGAGAAGGTATTCCTGAAGGAAAAAAGAATTTGGCTTTTCACATTATTTATCAGGCAGATAACAGAACATTAAAAGCCAGTGAAATAAATACAATTCAGAATAAAATAATTAAATTTCTGGAAAAGAATCCAGACTGGGAAGTAAGAAAATAATATGAATAAAGAAAAAAAACAAGAATATACTGCTAAAGACATCTATGTTTTAGAAGGGCTTGATCCGGTCAGAAAAAGACCAGGCATGTATATTGGTTCCACTGGCCCCGAGGGACTGCACCACTTAATCTGGGAATGTCTTGATAATTCCTTAGATGAAGCCATGGCTGGCTATGCCAAGGACATAGAAGTTGTTTTATTAGCCGATAATAAAGTAAAGACAGTAGATGACGGCAGGGGAATACCAGTAGAAAGGCATGCTCAGACAAAGAAGTCAGCCTTGGAAACAGTAATGACTACTCTGCATGCTGGAGGAAAGTTTGGCGGGGAAGCTTATAAAGTATCCGGTGGTTTGCATGGCGTAGGGGTTTCGGTTGTCTGTGCTTTGTCTAAGTACATGAAAGCAGAGGTTTGTCGGAATGGAGCCAGTTATGTCCAAGAATATTCTAAAGGGAAAGCCAAGACCAAAGTTAAAAAAGTAAAGGTTTGCAGAAAAACAGGAACCACAGTTACTTTTGAACCTGATCCAGAGATATTTAAAGAAATTTCTTTCAGCCCCAAGAGAATCCTTAATCATATTCGCCAGCAGGCTTATTTAACCAAAGGAGTGAAGATAACTTTCAGGGATGAAAGAGGAAAGGATAAAAAAAGCTACAGCTTTTATTTTGAAGGAGGCCTGGCTTCCTATATTAAATACTTGATTCATGGAACTGCTGTTCGCAATCCTAATGTATTCTACTGCTCCGGAGAGAAAGAAGACATCTTAGTAGAAGCTGCTTTTCAGTATACTGAAGAATATGAGTGCAACGAAGAGAGCTTTGCCAATAATATTTATACCGGAGAAGGAGGAACCCACTTAACCGGGTTTAGAACTGCTTTGACTAGAACTCTTAACGATTGGGCCAGAAAGAATGATTTTCTCAAGGAAGCAGAAAGCAATCTATCAGGAGAGGATATTAGGGAGGGTTTGACTGGAGTTGTTTCCATTAAGATAAAAGAGCCACAGTTTGAAGGCCAGACCAAAGCTAAATTAGGCAACCCCGAAGCCAAGACCATTGTTGACCAGGTAGTTTCAGAGCACTTAGCTGATTTTCTAGAAAGGAACCCCCAAGATGCTAGAGCTATTGTTGAGAAGTGTATTTTGTCTTTTCGGGCCAGGAAAGCCGCCAGGGCAGCCAGAGAAACAGTTCTAAGGAAAGGAGTATTAGACGGCCTTACCTTGCCTGGCAAATTATCTGACTGTGCTTCAAAAAATCCTGAAGAATCAGAATTGTTCATTGTTGAGGGAGAGTCAGCTGGAGGGTCAAGCCGTCAGGGTAGAGATAGAAGATTCCAGGCAATTCTTCCTTTAAGAGGAAAGATTCTCAATGTGGAAAGAGCCAGATTGGACAAGATTCTTAATTCCAAGGAAATCAGGGCTTTGATTATTGCTTTAGGCACGGCTATTGCCGAAGACTTTAACTTGGAGAAATTAAGATACCAGCGTATTATTATAATGGCTGATGCTGATTCAGACGGAAACCATATCAGGACTTTGCTTTTGACTTTGTTCTTCCGCCACTTCAAGCCAATAATTGAACACGGCTATCTTTATGTTGCCCAGCCTCCTTTGTACAGAATCCAGACAGGCAAGAAATTAGAATATGCCTATACTGAAGTAGAAAAAGAAAAGATGCTTTTAGCTCTTAAAAAAGAAAAACCTTCTATTCAAAGGTATAAAGGATTAGGAGAAATGAATCCCGATCAGCTCTGGGAAACAACCATGAACCCGGAGAACAGGATTTTATTAAGAATTAATATTGATGATGCCAAAGAAGCAGACAAGACCTTTGATATTTTAATGGGGGAGGAAGTGCCTCCTAGAAAGAAGTTTATCCAGACCTATGCCAAGAAAGTAAAGAATCTTGACATTTAGTTTATTTAAGCTAAAATCTATATTATGAAACTAGTTAATAAGCTAAGCTCATTTCTGAAAGAAGTGCGCTTGGAAATGAAAAAAGTTAATTGGCCTACTAGGAAAGAGGCAGTAAAATACACTCTTATAATTGTCGGGCTTTCTTTAGCTGTGGCCGCCTTTTTGGGAGGCCTTGATTATATCTTTACTACTTTATTAAATAAGTTTGTACTTTAATGCCTAAGCAACGTTTACCTCAGCAGAAAAACTGGTATGTAATTCATACTTATTCTGGGTATGAAGATGCAGTAGCCAAGAACTTGAAGCAAAGGGTTGAATCTTTGGGTATGGAAGATAAAATTTTTAATGTTTTGGTGCCTAAGGAGAAAAAGATTAAGATTAAGAGCG
The DNA here is from genome assembly GCA_964408385.1 of uncultured Candidatus Saccharibacteria bacterium. Classification (GTDB taxonomy): domain Bacteria; phylum Patescibacteriota; class Minisyncoccia; order Minisyncoccales; family GWA2-38-27; genus CAYOZF01. Next base: position 8,177 of record CAYOZF010000006.1, read on the forward strand.
GGAAGAGGAAGAATGTTGAAGAAAAGATATATCCCGGTTATGTTTTAGTGGAGATGATTGTAACTGATGATTCCTGGTATGTTGTCAGGAACACGCCTAATGTAACTGGTTTTGTCGGGGTAGGGACAACTCCAATGCCTATTTCTTTAAAAGAGATTGATGTTTTGAAAAAGAGAATGGGTGTAGAGGCTCCTGAGTATAATATTGAAGTTAAAATAGGGGATTCAGTAAAGATTATTGACGGGCCCTTTAAAGATTTTGACGGCAAGGTTTCAGAAATTGACAAGAACAGGGGTAAGATAAAAGTTTTGGTAAATATGTTTGGCAGGGATACTCCGGTTGAACTGGATTCCCTCCAGATTAAAAAGATTTAATTATGGCTAAGAAAGTTAAAGCAATTGTAAAACTTCAGATTCAGGCAGGACAGGCAACTCCAGCTCCTCCAGTCGGGCCGGCTTTGGCTCCTCACGGAATGAATATGGCTGAATTCTGCCAGAAATTCAATGATGCTACTAAAGAGCAAACAGGTTTTAAAATACCGGTAGTTATCACCATTTATGAAGACCGAAGCTATGATTTTAAAGTTAAACAGCCTCCAGCTTCAGAGCTTTTGAGGAAAGCAGCTAATATTGAGAAAGGCTCAGGGGTTCCCAATAAAACAAAGGTTGCTAAGATTACTAAAGTCCAGTTAAAGGATATTGCCCAGAAGAAAATGCCTGATTTAAATACCAAGGATGTTGACCAGGCAATGAAGATAATTGAGGGTACAGCCAAGAACATGGGTATTGAAATAGGAGAATAAAATATGATTTTATCAGATAAAGACATTAAAAAATATATTAAAGAGGGAAAGATTAAGATTATACCTAATCCTGATTTTGAAGAACAGTTAGGGCCTTGTTCTTTGGACTTGCATCTCGGAAACTCTTTTAAAGTTTTCAAGCCTTCCCGCTATCCTTATTTGGATATAAAAAGAAAAATAGATTTTGAGTCAACAATGGAAGAAATTAATATAGAAGATGGTTCTCCTTTTATTCTTCAGGCTAAAGAACTTGTAATTGCTGTTACTAAAGAAAATATTATTTTACCGAATGATATTATGAGTCGTTTAGACGGAAGATCTTCTTTAGGAAGATTGGGTTTAATAGTTCATTCCACAGCAGCCAGGTTTGATCCGGGCTGGGAAGGAAAAGCAGTAATGGAGCTAGGAAATATGGGAATTACGCCTATTATTTTATATGCTGGGATGAGAATTTGCGCTATGACTTTTGAAACTCTTTCTAGTCCAGTTGGGACATCCTATGTTAAGCATAAAGATCATAAATACGCAGGTCAGGATTCTGCTGCTGCCAGCAAACTAAACGAGGAGCCGGATTTATGAAGAAAGATGAGAAAGTTTTAGTGGTTTCAAGGGATATAATTTTCAAAGATGGTCTTTGGAATGGAATCAAAACAGATAATTTGAATTACTATTTAAAGTTAATTAAAGAAAACTACCAGTTTAAAAAAAGAAGCGAGGTTGAAAATGACTCTTCTTTTCAACAGATAATTCCTTATATTCTTTTCAGTTTTAAAAATAAGTTTTTTCTTTATAAATATTTAGAAAAAGCTGGTGAGCAAAGATTAGTAGATAATTATCAACTGGGGGTTGGTGGACATATTAATCTTGTTGATATTAAGAAAAATAAGAATATTTTAGAAACAGCAGCTATGCGGGAATGGAAGGAAGAGATTGATTATAAGGGGAACATTTTAGATAAGAAATTAGTTGGTATCTTAAATGATGATAACCGACCAGTTGAAAAGGTTCATTTAGGTCTTATTTATCACTTTGTAGGCGAGAGTCCAGAAATATCAGTTAAAGAAACAGAGCATATAAAAGGAGAGTTGGTTGATTTAAAAAAACTGGGAGCTTATATGAAGGATATCCCGGGCTGGGCCCCGATAGTTTATAAAGACTATTTGTTGAAGATATAAGGTTAAAATACATATTACTTAGAGAGCTAAAAAGCTCTTTTATTTTTGGAATGATTATGATATATTAAAATATTAAGATAAGTCTTACTTTTAGGTTATGAGAAAGAAATCTTATCCAGGCCCCGTTAGGGATAGCGGGGATAGAAAAGAGATTTATAAAAGCAACAAAATCTCTAACGGGGCAGGCAAATTTATTGTTTTAGAAGGGCTAGATGGGTCTGGCAAATTTACCCAGTCTAAATTATTAGTTAAGCATCTAAAGCAAAAAGGCTATAAAGTAGAGATAATTGATTTTCCCAGGCATGGAGAAAAGCCAGCCTGGCTGGTTGATGAATATTTAAGAGGAAAGTATGGAACAGCTAAAGAGGTAGGTCCTTACCGCGCCTCTATTTTTTATGCCTGTGATAGATATGATGCTGGTTTTCAAATAAGGAAATGGTTAAAGCAGGGCAAAGTAGTTATTGCTGACAGATACTTAGCTTCTAATATCGGTCATCAGGGAGGGAAGATAAAGAACAAGAAAGAAAGAAAGAAATATTTTAACTGGCTCTATAATTTAGAATACAAATTATTAGATATTCCTAAGCCTGATTATAATGTTATTCTTAAAACTTCAGCTAAATTCTCTTTGAAGCTGGCTCATAAAATAACTGATAAAGAGAAAAAAGCAAGAAGGAAAGCTTATTTAGGCAAGAGCGAAAAACAGGATATCCACGAGAAGGATAAAAAACATTTAGAAGACACTTTAAAGTCCTATTTACAGGCAGCTGAAGAATTTCCCAGAGAGTTTAAGATTATAGAATGTCTGGAAAGAGGCAGATTATTATCACCAGAAAAGATTCATAAGAAAGTTTGGTCATTAGTTAAGAAAATATTATAGCTTATGGAAGCTGAAGACAAATATTTATTAGAGCCATTTTTCACCAACTTGGATAAGCCGGTTTTCGCTGTTACTTTTCTGCCTCCAGAGGTTATTGGAGCTCTATGTTCCAGAGCTAGCCGGGCTAAAGATGACTTAAGGGTTACTCTTTTAAATGAATTTATAAAGCCTTTTGTTCAGGAAGATAATGAATACGGCCGGTCCTTAAAAGCCCTGATTGATTTCCTTCATAAGTATCCTATAGAGCTTATTTTCTCCAACCCTAAAGGCAGAGAGTTCTATATTAAGTGGCTGGCCCAGTTTGGTGATGATTCTATTGCCCAGATGGCTGGAGCCCATCTAATATATACTAGTCTTTCCCAGCTGGCTATTAAGCACTTTGAAGATATGAGAATAGGTATTGCTCCTATTGAGAAATCCACCCGTTATGTTGATTATTCAACAAAAGTGGACGGGAGATACCGTTATTATATGGATGAGGAATTAGAGAAAATACAAGGATATACAGAGACAATGGATAATCTTTTTGATACCTATGCTTCCTTATTAGGGAAATATCTGGAGTTTTTGAAAAAAAGATATCCAGATGAAAAAGAAAGCCTGTTAAAGACAAAAGCTTTTGATGTTGTTAGAAAGCTTTTGCCTGTTTCGACTCTTAGCCAGGTTTCCTTTTTTGGCAATGGTCAAGCCTTCGAATATTTAATTAATAGGTCTTTGGATAATAAAATAAGAGAAGTCCGCTGGGCTGGGAAAACAGCTTTTGAAGAGCTAAGCAAAGTAATCCCAGCTTTTCTTAGAAGGGTAGAAGCAGAAGACGCTAAGAATTACAGGAGGTATTTGAGTGAAAGAGGGAAAAGAGTCCAGGAAGCAGTAAATGAGGTTAATTGGGAAAAAGAAACTTCTTCTTCTGAATCAGTCAAGCTTTTAGAATATGACCCTGATGGAGAAGACAAGATTATTGCTGGTTTATTGTATTTAGAACTTAAAGAACCATATAATTCTGTTCTGGAAAAGGTGAAAAATCTTTCTTCTGCTGATAAAGAAAAGATTCTAGATAAGGTTCTAAAAGACAGAAAATATAAGTATTACAAGATTCCCCGGGCTTTTGAAAATGCTTATCTTAGGTTTGAAATTACAATGAATATTGGAGCCTGGAGAGATCTGCACCGTCACAGAATGCTTACTCAGTACAGGCAGAGATTTAATATTGATAATGGCTTTGATATTCCTGAAGAGCTTAAGGAAGCAAACTTGGATTCTGAGTATGTTAGTGCTATAAAGAAAGCAGAGGAACTGTTTAGGAAAGTAGAAAAGATTGATCAGGATTTAGCCCAATACTGCTGTACCCTGGCTCATAAAGTCAGGTTTATCCAGTACCAGAACTTAAGAGGATTTTTCTGGGAAGCAGAATTAAGAACTATTCCTGAAGGCCACCCTGATTACAGAAAAATAGAGCATGAGAAAATAGCCTTGATTAAGAATATTTATCCTTTGATTGGCAAATATCTTTTAGTGGATATGAATGATTATGATTTTGCCAGACGAATGGCTGCCAAGCAGATTGAGAAAAAAGAACAAGAATTAAAACAATACTTTAAGAAAATATGAAATATATACCTGTTATAGGACTGGAAATACACATTGAGTTAAAGACAGACTCTAAGATGTTTTGTTCCTGTAAGAATGATCCTTTGGAAAAAAGGCCTAATTTTAATATCTGTCCGGTTTGTACTGCCCAGCCGGGAAGTCTGCCAGTAATTAACAAGGAAGCAGTGAGAAAAACAATAAAGACTGGTTTGGCTTTAAATTGTTCTGTGCCGGCAAAGTCCAAGTTTGACAGAAAGAACTACTTTTATCCTGACCTGCCCAAAGGCTATCAGATATCCCAGTACGATATGCCTTTCTGCTCTAAAGGTTATTTAGAGATTGATGGGAAAAGAATTAGTATAACCAGGGTTCATTTAGAAGAAGATACCGGGAGGCTGATTCATGATAATAAAAGCTCTTTAGTTGATTTTAACAGAGCTGGTATGCCTTTAATGGAAATGGTAACAGAGCCTCATTTAAGCTCAGGCAAGGAGGCCAAGAGATTTGCTGAAGAATTGAGATTAATCTTAAGATACTTAAAGGTTTCTGATGCTGATATGGAAAAAGGCCAGATGAGGGTTGAGGTTAACATCAGCTTAAGCAAAGACAGGAAGCTGGGAACAAAAGTAGAAATTAAAAACCTTAATTCTTTCAAAAGCGTAGAGAGGTCAGTGGATTATGAGATTAAAAGACAGACAGAACTGCTTGAGAAGGGAGAAAAGATTATTCAGGAAACTCGGGGCTGGGATGAGAAGAAGGAAGAGACAGTAAGCCAGAGGGAAAAAGAAGAAGCTCATGATTACAGATATTTTCCTGAGCCTGATCTGCCTACCATTCATTTAGACCAGAAGTTTATAAATACTATTAAAGCAGAGATTCCAGAACTTCCCCAGCAGAAAAGAGATAGATTGGTTTATGAATATGGAATAGGAGAGAAGCCGGTTGAGATTTTTGTCGCTAATAAGGATTTGGGAGAGTATTTTGAAAAGGCAATGTCAGAATTAAGGAATTGGGTCAAAGAAATAGAAATAAAGGAAAAAGTTAGCCCTGAAGAGTTTTCAAAACTGACTAATTTAACTGTTAACTATATTATTACTGATTTCTGGTCTTTATTTGGGAAAGCCTCAATCATTGAATTGGAAGAAAAGGTTAAGCCAGAGAACTTTGCTGAATTAATGACTATAATTTACAAAGGATTAATATCAAGTAAGATGGCTAAGGAGGTTCTTGGCTATATGTTTAAAACAGGAGTTGACCCCTCTCATATTATTAAGGACAAAGGATTAGTTCAGATGAGTGATTCTGGAGAAATAGAAAAGGTTATTAAAGAAGTTATTTCCAAGAATCCTAAAGCTGTTGAGGATTATAAGAAAGGAAAAGAAAATGCCCTGCAGTTTTTAGCGGGGCAGGTTATGGCCGCTACTAAGGGCAGGGCTAAGCCAGATAGTGTTCAGGAGTTATTAAAGAAACTGCTCAAGTAGTTTTTCAGCTTCTTTGTAGTTTTCAATCCAGTTGATTCTTTTATCCTTTTTAAACCAGGTCATTTGTTTTTTAGCGAATCTTTCGCTTTCTTTCTGAATTTTCTCTATCATTTCATTGTAAGTGATTTTTTTTTGCAGATACCGGCTAATAAACCTGTATTCCAAGCCAAATTCTTCTAATCTTTTCCAGGAAAGTCCTGACTTCTTTAAATCTCTAACCTCATTTATCATATTTTTCTTGCCCCGTAGCGAACTTGTTCTGCTATGGGGTAGTCTTTTTAAGAGTCTCTTTTTTATTAAATCTTTTAAATCGTCTCTTTTTATTCCTATAATCAGGACTTCAGAATTTATGGGGTTATATTCTGTTTTAGGAACAGGCTTTTTTGTTTTAATTACTATTTCTAAAGCTCTAATCAATCTTCTGGGATTGTGTTTTTCTATTGTTTTAGCCCTATTTGGATCAAGCTTTTTTAGCATTTTAAATAATTCCTGAGCTGTCTTCTTTTCTAATTGTTTTCTCAGCTTCCAATCAGGCTTTATCTCTGGAATAGTTATGCCGTCAATAACTGCCTGGATATAGAAAGCAGTTCCTCCAACTAAAAAAGGAAGCTTGTTTCTTTTCTGGATATCTTTTATTGCTTTCAGAGCCAGCTTTCTGTATTGAGTAACAGTGAATTTCCTTTTGGGAGAAGCAACATCTAATAAATAATGGGGGATTCCCTGCATTTCCTTTTTAGTTATTTTTCCTGAACCAATGTCCATTCCTTTATATACTTGTCTGGAATCAGCAGAAACAACTTCTCCTTTAAATTTCTTAGCCAGTTTTATTGATAAGTCTGTTTTTCCAGAAGCAGTAGGCCCTAAAATTACAACCAGCTTGGGTTTGCTTTTTATGAGCTTCTCTAAAACTTTTTCCCTGCGTTTTTTCTCTTTAGGAGAAACATTGTCTTTTAGCTTAAAAGCCGAAGTTCCTGCTCTAGGAGAATATTTATTTATATAGGCCATATCAAACATAACTTCTTCAAAAAGCTTTTTTGTGTTTTCAAACTGCTTTTTAGTTTCTCCTGGGAAGCCCACAATTACATCGGTTGATAAAACAATATTAGGGATTTCTTTTCTGATTTTTTTAACTAAAACCTTATATTGTTTTACAGTATAGGGCCTGTTCATCTTTTTAAGGATTTTATCATCTCCTGACTGGACTGGAAGATTCAAGTATTTTGCAACTTTTTTGCACTCTTTCATTGTTTTAATTAAGTCATCAGATAAATCTTTGGGATGAGATGAAGTAAACTTGATTGAAAATTCACCCGGAATTTTATTTATTTTCTTAAGTAGTTGAAAAAAAGGAATATCTTTGTAAGAATTTACATTCTGGCCTAAAAGCCATATTTCTTTATAGCCTTTATTTACTAGCTTCTTTACTTCAGCAATAATCTCTTTGCTTGGCCTGGATATTTCTTTTCCTCTGGTGTAGGGGACAACGCAGTAAGAGCAGAAGTTGTTACAGCCGGTCATTATAGGGATAGAAGCAGAAGACTTGCTGGAATAAACTGGTTCTGCTTTAATTAGATTTTTAATATCAATAATATTATTAAATATTTTAGAAAGTTTTCTTTTGTCTCTTTTTAAAATACAGCCAGTTAGAATAGTAGCTTTGTTTTTAAGCTTGGACTCTAATCCATAGACTCTGTCTACTGCTGACTGCCTGACAGAACACATATTAATTATAACCAAATCAGCCTGTTCTAATTTTTTACAGGTTTTGTATCCTTTGTTTTCAAAAAAAGCAGCAATCTTTTCACTATCAGAAACATTCATCTGACAGCCAAAAGTAACTACAAAGTATTTCATAGTTTATATTTTAGTCTATTTTAGTGAATCTTTTCTTTCTTCTCTTTGAGGAAATAGCGCCATTGTTCAATAAACTCTACAAAGACAGTAAAAGGCATATCTATTAAGGCACTGAAAAAGACAGCAATGATATTATATCTCTTCCATTTGTTAGTGAGCCATTTTCCCAGCTGAATAACCGGAACAGCAAAAGGATCAATAAAGAAATGGAATAAGGTTTCTCTTTCTTCAATTACCTGGAGTTCTTTGGCTCTTTGTCTTATCTTTGCTCCAGCAAAGGCAATTAAAGAGAGGAAGATAACAAATATTACGTAAGAAAGGGGAGGGAAGTTTACCTGGTAAAGAGCCCAGATTATTAAAGCCAAGACAACACAGAATCCCAGAAAGTAAATTATATTTATTATGGTTGAAAAGATAATATTCCTTTTGGGAAAGGATTTTATTTCATAGATGTCTTTTTTCTCACCTTCGTAGACAATCTTCATAATCTCCATTAATACCCTAGAGAGGTTTGTTTTCCTGGGCGGTCTAATAGTTATGACTAATAAGAACATTAATAAAGTAGGTCCGAGAATATCTACTGTAATAGCCCAGTAATTGAAAAAATAGCCAGTAACCCATTTATTAAAAGGCATTTCTACTATTAAGAGGGAAACAATATTAGTTAAAAAGATTGAGAGAGTAGCGTAAAAAGCAGCCCTTCCTAATCTTCTTTTTAATGTTTTAACTCTTTTGTTGTAAGCCTGGGTTATGAAGCTTTCTAATTTCTCTGGATTAGCTAGGGCTTGCTGAATGCCGGAGATATTCTGGGAAAGAGTATCTCCTAACAAAAGATAAGGAGTGTCATGCTTTTCGCAGATCTGGTAGAACTTATCACCTAAATTATGGTCTAAATCCTTTTCTATTCTTTCTTTTATTGAATGGATGTTTTGTTCTATTTGTTCAAGCTGGGAAGGATTAGTCCAGTCTTTTATCCGGTATTTCAAGATATTGTAGCTAATAATCGGAGCATCCAGATTAAACAAAGCTTTCTGGACAGCAATATATATCTGGGTGTTTTTTTCCTCCTCGGTTATCTTTTTATTAATCTTTTCGTTTACTTTTATTCTCTGCTTCATCATCTCAAACATATAGTCTATCAAAGCTCTTTCTCTCTGGGGAGGGGAAAGGGTTTCTTCTATTTCACAGGCAGCTATTTCTGAAAGCCAGGTGTAAAGCTGAAGCCTTGATTTCTTGGGGTCAGAAGCTGATTTATTAAGAATAAAGACATATTTGTTAATGATGTTCTGAACCTGGGAGATCTTTTCTTGTTCAATTCTGTCATTAGGGAAATGGCCTCCTCTGATTAATTCTAAAACCAATGGTTCAGCAATTTCTGCCCGGAGAATTTTTCCTTCAGTGATATCTATCTCTGAGAAGAGTCTTCTCTTTAACATCCTTTCAATAGCTCTTCTTTTTAAAAGATGCTCTTCCTTCCAGTCAATAATACCTCTTATTTTCTCGTAAAAAGCAGCCACCTTTGAGGCGACTTCATCCACATGAATAGCATTTGTGCTTTCTTTGGGTTGGAGCGACTGCTGATAGGCCTGAATAAGCTTTTGAGTAGTTGAAGATATTTTGCTCATTTAAGTTTTTTAGTAAAACTATTAATATTCATTTCTCCAATGTCTCCTTTGCCTCGTTGTCTTACTCTGATAGTCTTCTTTTTCATTTCCTTGTCTCCAATAACTAGAATATAGGGGATTTTTTCTATTTCTCCCTGTCTTATCTTTTTGGAAACAGTTTCATTCTCATCCTTTATTTCTGTTCTGAATTCTTTTAATTGTTCTTCTACTTTTTTAGCATACTTTTCATGCTTAGAGCCAATTGGCACTATCCAGATCTGAACAGGGGAGAGCCAGAAGGGAAAAGCTCCAGCATAATGCTCTATTAAGACTCCAAAGAATCTTTCCATAGAGCCGAGTAAAGCCCGGTGAATCATATATGGTTCTGCTTTCTTTCCTTTTTCATTGATATAGGTCATCTTGAATCTTTCTGGCAGGTTAAAGTCAAACTGAATTGTAGTACACTGCCACTCTCTTTCCAAGGAGTCCTTGATCTTGATATCAATCTTTGGGCCGTAGAATACGCCTCCTTCTGGATCTATTTCATATTTTAGCTTCAGCTTTTTCAGTACGTACTCTAAAGTTCTGGTTGCCTTATTCCAGGCTTTTGCTGTTCCGGTAGATTTCTTGGGCCTGGTAGAGAGATAAATAGTAAAATCTTTAAACCCGAAGTCTTTAAGCATTCCTAGGGCCTGCTTAACCAGTTTTTCTAATTCTTTGGGCATTTGCTCTGGAGTGCAGATAAGATGGGCATCATCCTGAGTAAAGCCTCTTACTCTGGTTAAGCCGTGAAGAGTGCCTGATCTTTCATGCCTATAGACAGTGCCTAATTCTGCTAATTTTAAAGGAAGTTCTTTATAGCTCCTGATTTTAGAGTTATAGACTTTAACATGGAAGGGGCAGTTCATCGGCTTTAAAAGGAATTTTTCTTTGTCTATATCAATAGGGGAATAAAGGTTTTCTTTATAAAAATTCCAATGGCCTGATTTCTTCCAGAGATTAAGATTTCCAATGTGGGGAGTATAGAGCCATTTGTATCCTTGGGAAGTAAGCTCTTGATAAAGATAATCCTCAATTATTTTCCTGGTTATAGCTCCGTTGGGAAGCCAGATAGGGAGCCCAGTTCCTACTTCTTCGTCTATTAGGAACAATTCTAACAACTGGCCAAGTTTTCTGTGGTCTCTTTTTTCTGCCTGTTCCTGGTTTTTCAGATAATCATTTAACTGCTTCTTGGTTTTAAAAGCCAAGCCATATATCCTGGTCAGCATTTTATTGTTTTCATTCCCTTTCCAGTAAGCTCCAGCCGTAGTGGTTAACTTGAAGGCATCAATCTTTATTTCTTTGCTTGACTTAACATGAGGTCCAGAACAGAGGTCAACAAAGTCTCCTGATTCATATATTGTAATATTCTTTAATTCCTTTATCAGTTCTAGCTTATAGGGCTGGTTTTTGAATAACTTTTTTGCCTGGGGTTTTGATATCTTTTTCTTTTTAAAAGGAATATCTTTTTTGATTAATTCTTTCATTTTCTTTTCTATTTTCTTCAGATCAGGATTTTCTATACTATCAAAATCATAATAAAACCCATTATCAATATTAGGGCCAATGCCAAACTTAGCTTTAGGATAAAGCTCTTTAACTGCATAAGCCAAAATATGGGCTAATGAATGACGTATTTTTTCCATATGATTAAGATGTTATTATTTCTTCAATCTGGTCAGCTATTACTTTTGGAGTAGTGTCTTTGTGGTCTACTTTGCCGGAGATAAAGACTATTTTGTTTTCCTGAAAAGCAGTAGGATTTCTTTCTATTACTCCTGGGAAGACAACCACTTCTGTCTTGTCTGTTAAGTCCTCCAGCTTTACAAAAAGCATTGGTTTTCCCATTTTAGTGATGATTTTCTTTATTCCTGAGATTATTCCTCCCACCCTGATTCTTTGTCCCATAAACGAGCTTTTTAATTCATTAATAGGCAAAGCTTTCTTTTTTAGTACTTCTTTGTAATCTTCTAAAGGATGAGAGCTTACGTAAAGTCCTAAGAGTTCTTTTTCCCAGGTTAGTTTTTCAAAGTTAGTTGCTTTAACAGCTGTTTCTAAACATATATCGCTATTAAAGCTGAATCCGTCAAAAAGGCCCTTCTGACCGTTAGTTTTGTTCTTTTGAGTCTCTTTTGACCATTCTATCAGTTTTTCTAGATTATGCAATAACTGGTTTCTTTCAGCAAATTCATCAAAAGCCCCGGCTTTAATCAAGCTTTCCAATGATTTTTTGTTTAAATCCTTTGAGCTTACTCTTTTAAGGAAATCAGCGATTGATTCAAATCTTCCTTGTTTTCTTTCTTCTGTTATGGCGTCAATTACATTTTCTCCTACATTCTTGATGGCTAATAAGCCAAAGCGGATTTCTTTCTTTTTGGGCACTACAGTGAAGTTCTTCAAACTTTCATTTATATTAGGAGCTAGAACTTTAATATTAAGGTTTTTGCATTCATCAATCAAGGCAGCTATTCTATCAACATCATTCTTTTCAGAGGTTAAAGCAGCAGCCATAAACTCTACTGGATAATGGGTTTTGAGATAAGCAGTCTGAAAAGCAATAGTAGCGTAAGCAGCAGAGTGGCTTTTGTTGAATCCGTACTGGGCAAAAGGAAGAATCCACTGCCATAACTTTACAGCAATATTTTTACTGATATTATTTTTCATTACCCCTTTAATAAATTTCTCTTCTTGGGCATGTAAAAGCTCTTTTATTTTCTTCCCCACAGCTTTTCTTAAGATATCTGCTTCTGACAAAGTGAATCCAGCTAATTGCTGGGCTATCTGCATCAACTGTTCCTGATAAATACAAATGCCCTGGGTCTTCTCTAAGATAGGCTTTAGTTTTGGATGAAGATATTCTATCTCTTTCTTTTTATGCTTTCTGGCTATATATTCAGGAATAAACTGCATTGGGCCCGGCCTGTATAAAGCAATCATAGCTACAAGGTCTTCAAATTCAGTAGGCTTTAACTGCTTTAAATAGTTGGTCATTCCGTCTCCTTCTAACTGGAACACCGCTTTAGTATTACCTTTTTGAAGAAGACTATATGTTTCCTTGTCATCCAGGGGAATATTATCAATATCTATTTTAAGCTTGTTTCTTAAAACATATATTCTTGATAAAGTGTCTTCAATAATAGTCAGGTTTTTTAATCCCAGGAAGTCCATTTTTAATAATCCCAGGCTTTCAATAGAATGCATTTCATATTGGGTAACAATAGTATCATCATTCTGAGTAGGGTGTTGGAGAGGAATCAGTTCTGATAAGGGCTGATCAGAGACAACTACTCCGCAAGCATGGGTTGAGGCGTGGCGAGCCACTCCTTCAAGCTTTTTTGCCAGATCAATCAATCTTCTAGCTTGTTCGTCTGTTTCGTAAATGCTTTTGAATTCCTTTATATACTTTAAAGTCTTTTCCAAATTGAATCCAAAAGGAATCATTTTAGCAATCTGGTCGCAAAAGCCGTAATTATATCCCAAAGCCCTTCCTACGTCCCTAATAACAGCCCTGGCAGCCATTGTTCCAAAAGTAATTATCTGGGCTACTTTATCTCTCCCGTATTTCTGGGCAACATAATCTATTACTTCGTCTCTTCTTCGGTCAGTAAAGTCAAGGTCAATGTCAGGCATAGATATTCTTTCCGGATTAAGGAATCTTTCAAAAAGCAGATTATTTTTTAAGGGATTAACATTGGTAATATTCAAGATATAGGAGACTAAAGAGCCAGCTGCCGAACCTCTTCCCGGGCCAACAACAATTCTTTGCTCTTTGGCCCAGTTGACAAAGTCCTGGACAATCAGGAAATAAGAAGCAAAGCCGGTTTGTTTGATAACTGAAAGCTCGTAATTTAATCTTTTCAATACTTCTTTGCTTGGATTTTTTCCAAATCTCTGCTCAAGGCCTTTTTTACAAAGTTCTTCAATATATTTATTAGGGGTTTTTCCGTTTGGAACTTCAAATTGGGGAAGCTTGGTTTTTTCTAGCTCAAATTCAAAATTACACATTTGAGCGATTTTTTGCGTGTTTTCAATGGCCTCAGGCACATGCTTAAAATCAGCTATCATTTCCTCTGGCTTTATCAAAGAGAAATCATCGGCCTTGATTGTTACTCTTTCCGGGTCACTAGGATTTGCTCCAGTATTGATAAGCATTAAGATATCCTGGGCTTCAGCATCTTCAGGTTTCAAATAATGAGAGTCATTAGTAGCTACTAAAGGAATGCCGTACTTTCTGGAAATAGCAATAAGGGCTTCATTAACTAGTTTCTGTTCTGGTATGTTGGGATGATTCTGAAGCTCTAAGTAGAAGTTGTCTTTGCCAAATATCTTCTGGTATTTTAAAGCTAATTGTTCTGCTTCTTCAATCTTTTTAGCAGTTATTAGTCTTGGTATTCTTCCAGCTAAACAGGCAGTCATAGCAATAAGTCCTTCAGAATGCTTGGCTAATAAATGGTCATCTACTCTTGGCTTGTAATAGAACCCCTCTAAATGGGCCTTGGTTATGAGTTTGACTAGGTTCTTATATCCTTTTTCGTTCTTAGCCAATAAAATAAGATGATATCTTTTATCATCTATATTAGGCCTTTTGTCTCGCATTCTTTCAAAAGCAGTATAAACTTCACAGCCAATAATGGGTTTAATTCCTCTCTCTTTTGCTTTTTTATAGAACTCTACTATTCCGTACAAGACTCCATGGTCAGTTAGGGCAATAGAATCCATTCCTAATTCTTTGGTATAATCCAAAAGCTCGTCTATTTTAGGCAAGCCGTCTAATAAGGAGTAGTGGGAATGGACATGCAAATGAGTAAACTTTGTCATATTATATTGGGTGAATTCTTGCCCCGTAGAATTCGAGCGTAGCGAGAATTTATTCGGGGTCATGATTATATTATTCTACCTTAACAAATAGGGCAATGCAAATTAATATAATTCTATGTTAGTATAGAATAATGAAATACCCCAATTTGAATGAAGAAAAGAAATTATGGAGAAAAGGATTTAAGGTAGCTGGCATAGATGAAGCTGGCAGAGGCCCTTTAGCAGGTCCAGTTGTTGCTTGTGCTCTTTGTTTTAAACACGATAGAAACCCGGTTTCTAAAGAAACCGGGTTTCAAAGAAGTAAAATAAAGGATTCTAAAAAGCTATCTTTTAAACAAAGAGAAGAAATATATAATCTTTTGAAAAAAGACCCTGATGTGGAATGGGGGATAGGCAGAGTTTCAGAAAAGGTTATTGATAAGATTAATATCTTAGAAGCGACTAAGCTGGCAATGCAGAGAGCAGTGAAGAACCTAAAGATTAATCCAGGGTTTTTAATTATAGATGGTAATTGTGGTATAAAATCTAGCATCCCCCAGAAATTAATTATTAAAGCCGATGAAAAGGTTTTTTCCTGTGCAGCTGCTTCAATAGTGGCTAAGGTTGTCAGGGACAGAATGATGATTAAATACCATAAAAAATACCCTTATTATGGATTTGACAAACATAAAGGGTATGGAACAAAAGTTCACAGAGGGGTGATAAAAAAACAAGGGTTTTGCAATATTCATAGGAGAAGTTTCAAAATTAGTTAAATATTGCTTAATTTTGGTTATTATGTTAAATTATAGAATAGTATTGTTTTTAAGATTTTACTTTTTTTATGGCAGTTCCAAAACAACATCGCTCAAAATCTAGACAAGGACAAAGAAGAATGCATATTTATCTCAAGGGGCCTAAACTGACCTCTTGTTTGAAATGTGGCAAACCAGTTATGCCTCATGCTGTCTGTCCGAACTGCGGTTTTTACAAAGGAGTAGAAGTTATTGATGTTATGAAGAAACTTACCAAGAAAGAGAAAAAGAAGAAGCAGAAAGAGATTGATAGCAAAGAAGCAGAGCAAAACAAGTCTTTATCAATGGAAGAGCTTTCTAAAAAGTAATCTATGAAGACAAGTCTTCTATTAATCTAAATTAAAATTTAAATTAAATATGGCTTCAAGACACTTATCACGTTCAATAGTAATGCAGAGTCTCTATGAGTGGGATTTTTCAGGCAAGAAGAAAGAGAATTTGGAAAAGATTGTTGAGAAGAATATTAAAGAATTTGGTCCTGGTTTGGAAAGCAAGGATTTCGTATTTGAGTTAATTAATGGGGTTGTTTCCAAGATTTCTGCTATCGACAAGATTATTGAGAAGGCCGCTCCGGAATGGCCCATAGATCAGATTACTATTGTAGACAGGAATGTTTTGAGAATCGGGCTTTACGAGCTTATATATGGGAATAAAGAAGAGGTTCCTCCTAAAGTAGCTATTAATGAGGCTATTGAGCTGGCTAAGACATTTGGAGGAGAGAGCTCCGGCAAGTTTATCAACGGAGTTTTAGGAACAGTCTATAATGAATTAAATAAAGAAGACAAAGCAGAAAAGAAATAATTTTTACTTTTTCTTCTCTGATTTAATGAAAGATTTTTCAAAGCTTGAAAAGAAACTAGGCTTAGAGTTTAAAAACAAAGACCTGCTTATCCAGGCTTTTGTCCACCGGTCTTTTTTGAATGAAAGTCCTGATTTTGATATCTTTCATAATGAAAGACTAGAGTTTTTAGGAGATGCAGTAATAGAGCATATAGTTACAGAGAATTTGTTTTTAAATTATCCTAAAAAAATGGAGGGAGAGCTTACTAGCTGGAGAGCCGCTTTGGTTAATGCTAAGATGCTGTCTAAAATTTCCCAGGAATTAGGGTTTAATGATTTCCTTTTGCTTTCCCAGGGAGAGATAAAAGAGAATGGAAAAGCCAGGCAGTATATTCTGGCTAATACCTTTGAGGCTTTTATCGGTAGCTTATACCTTGACCAAGGCATAGAAATATGTAAGGATTTCATTGAAAAGCATTTAATAAAAGAATTACCCAAGATTATTAAAAACCGCCTTTTTGAAGATGATAAGTCTGTTCTGCAGAAAGAAACCCAGGAGAAAAAGGGGATTACCCCGACTTATGAAGTGTTGGAAGAATGGGGTCCAGACCACAACAAGCGCTTTATTGTCGGTGTTTATCTGGGCAAAGAGCTGATAGCCAAAGGAAAAGGTTCTTCAAAGCAGGAAGCAGAAGAAGCTGCTGCCAAAGAGGCATTAAAAGAATGGAAATAATATATGCTATCTTAAAGATAGCAAGGATATAAAATATGCTTACTATACGTTTTTTCAGAATAGGCAAGAAGCATCAGCCTTTTTTCAAAATAGTAGTAACTGATAAAAGGAATGCTCCAAGAGGAGGCCGCTTTAGAGAAGAGGTTGGTTTTTGGAATCCTTTGACCAAGGAGAAATCCTTGAAAGCAGAGAGAATTAAATATTGGATTTCAAAAGGGGCTAAGCCTTCAGCCACAGCCCATAATTTGTTTGTTAAAGAAGGGATTCTGGAAGATAAAAAGATTCCTCTTCATAAAAAGAAAAAGGTTAAGAAAACAGAAGAGGGTAAGGAACAACCGAAAGCCGAGAAGAAAAAAGAAGAAGTAAAAGCAGAAGAACCTAAAGAGGAAACAAAGCCGGAAAATATCGAAGAAGTTAAAACCAAAGAGTCTAAGCAAGAAGAAATCAAGGAGGTTGACAAAAAGACTTAAAAGAGTATAATTAACGATATAGATTAAAAAAGGTCGATTTACTTTTTACAATTTATTATTCAGACACGATTTATGGCTAAAGCAACAAACGACCAAGATTTTCTTGAGTTTATTGTCAAGGCTTTGGTTGACCATTCAGAAGATGTCAAAGTTGAAAGAAAGGTTGACGAAATGGGAGTATTACTTTCTTTGAAGGTAAATCCCGAAGACATGGGTCAAATTATTGGTCGATCAGGATCTACTGCCAGGGCTATCAGATCTTTAGTTCGAATTATTGGCTTGAAGAATCATGCCAGAGTGAACTTGAAGATTGAAGAGCCGGAAGGTGGTAAAGGACCTACTCAAGATAAGAAAGCTTCCGAAGGATTGGAAGACTTAAAGTTATAAGTAAATAGACATTTACACAGATAACTGACAATGCTACCATTATATATGGTAGTGTTGTTTTTTTATGCCCCGTAGAGAAATTTCAAAATGTGCCAAAGGCACAAAATAAACGGGGCAAAACAATAATAAACAAAAATATTAAGAATATTTAAATAATTAAATAAAATTATTTAATTATTTGAAATTCTTCTACGGGGTATGATAACTTTTGATATTATTACAATTTTTCCTGATATCTTTAATTCTTACTTTTCTGAGAGCTTGATTAAACGTGCCCAGAAAAAGAAGCTGATTAAGATTAATCTTCATGATTTAAGAAAATATACTTCTGATAAGCATAAAACAGTTGATGATAAGCCTTTTGGAGGAGGGTTGGGCATGGTCATGAAACCAGCTCCTATATTCAAGGCAGTTAAAAAGATAAAGAAGAAAAAGTCTAAAGTTATTTTGTTTACTCCTAGAGGAAAGAAGTTTAATCAGAAAATGGCTCATCAATTAAGCAAGTATAAGCAATTAATTCTGATTTGTGGAAGATATGAAGGAGTTGATGAAAGGATTGCCAAGTATGTTGCTGATATGGAAGTATCAATAGGGGATTATGACTTAATGGGAGGAGAAATACCAGCTATGGTGGTTGTGGAAACGGTATCAAGATTAATCCCCGGAGTCTTGGGAAAGAAAGAATTACTGAAAGAAAGAATAACTAAAAGCAAAGGTTTTATTGAATATGCTCAATATACCAGGCCAGAAGTGTTTAATAAGTGGAAAGTGCCTAAGGTTTTACTCTCCGGTGATCATAAGAAAATACAAGCATGGAGAGAAAAACACAAGAAGATTATTGAAAAATAGATGTTTTTGTGCTAGAATAATAACTACAATTGGGCAGGTGGCAGAGCGGACAATTGCATCAGACTGTAAATCTGACGGCTTCGGCCTACGGGGGTTCGAATCCCTCCCTGCCCACATTATGCCGAGATAGCTCAGTTGGTAGAGCACTCCCATGGTAAGGGAAAGGTCACGAG